>JBKKBW010000541.1:0-5644 GCA_046713635.1 Dehalococcoidia bacterium | reverse complement strand
CGTCAAGGGCTCCGACGAAGAGAAGCCGCTATTCGAAACGTGGAACGCGTTCTCTCGTATCCAGATCGGCGGTGATCCGGACGCGGTCTCCGAAGCGACGACTCCAGGACAAGGCGGGGCGTTGCCGCCGCTCCGACACCTTGGCCTAACGATCGATGCCACCGCTGGCACTCTCATCACGAGCTACAACGGCGATCCTAACAGCGTTGCGCACTTGCAAAACGACGTCGTCGCGCTTGCGCACCACGTCCGACCGAAATCGAAGGTGCTGCTCATCGGCACGGGCGGTGGAGGCGAGGTCCTCCTTAGCGTGAGCCTCGGTCACCCCTCGGTTACGGCCGTCGAGATCAACGGCGCAATCCTCGATGCCGTAAACAAGCGCTATGGCGACTTTACCGGCCACCTCGATCAACAGCCGGGCATCCATTTCGTGAACGACGAAGGGCGTGCCTACGTGGAGCGCTCGGACGAGAAGTACGACATCCTGCAGATCCCGTTCACAGACACGTGGGCCGCGACCGGCGCGGGCGCCTTCGCGCTCACCGAGAACGGCCTGTATACCATCGATGCGTTCCGCACGTTCATCGATCATCTCACGGACAATGGTGTACTGACCGTCACGCGCTGGTACCTGCCCCCCACGCCCGTCGAGGCGTACCGGCTTACAGCGCTGGCTGCGGAGGCACTCCGCCGCGAAGGCGTTGATGATCCGCGTAAGCACATAGTGCTCGTACGGAACGCAGAAGCGCTTCCGGGCGTCTCGGTCGCGAACATTCTCGTTTCGAAGCGGCCCTTCTCCGCCGCGGATATGATGCGCATCGACCAGATGGCGCGCGATCGCAATTGGACTGTTGTGCTTGCCCCGGAACGCCCCAGCACAGACCCACTCTTCGCGCAGATCGCCGAGTCCGACAACGTCAACTCCATCGACCTCGGTTACCCAGCCGACATCTCGCCGCCGACCGATGACCGGCCGTTCTTCTTTCAGATGGTGCGCTTCAGCGATCTCTTCGATCGGTCCCTCTACGGGGGCGCCAACGACTACGTGGCGCGGCCGGTGCTTGTGCTCTTTAGCCTCAGTGTCGCCGTGCTTGGCTTGACCGCCTGCTGCATCGTCATTCCACTCGTGCTCACAACCAGCCGCCGCGCGCTGCAGTCCACGCTGCCGCTTGTCGTCTTCTTCGCTGCCATTGGTCTCGGCTTCCTGTTGTTAGAGATCGCCCAGATGCAACGCCTCTCGCTCTTCCTCGGCCATCCAACGTACGCCCTGTCTGTCGTGCTCTTTTCACTGTTGCTGTTCAGCGGCATCGGCTCATTCCTCACGGATTGGCTCGACCGAGGTCGCGGCGCTGGTGTCAGCGCGTTGCAACTCTGGCCCCTGGCGACGCTGCTATTCGTCATCGTCGCGTTTGGCCTCGTTACGCCGTCCATCATTGATCAGTTTCGCGGCGAAGAGACGCCTGTTCGTATCGCCACGGCAGTCGCGTTGCTCGCGCCGATGGGCTTGCTACTGGGCATGCCGTTCCCGCTTGGAATGAAGGTCGCCGCCATGCGGCCCGATGCTCCGACTGCGTTCTTCTGGGGTATCAACGGCGCGACCTCGGTCTGCGCGTCCGTCCTTGCCGTCTCCATCTCGCTCGGCTGGGGCATCTCGATGGCGTTCTGGGCCGGCGCGCTCGCTTACGTTGTCGCCGCGATCGCGCTCGCCTACGCCGTCCTCCAGCCTCGGCCACAGCACTGAGGCGCGAGCCAGCCTACTGGCGGCGGCAGCGAAACCTGCTGCGGCCGTCATCGACAGAACGGGCAGCAGCGGCATATGGTACCGGTTGTCGCCGAAAAAGAGGAAACCGAAAATGAACGACCAAAGGCCCAAGACGCCAAATAGCAACCCGTACGCGCCGCGCTCTCTCGCGGGGTACCGCAGTGCGATCAGCGAAATGGTACCGGCTAGTATCAGGAAGTAATACACCTCGGCGATGAGTTGAGCTGAGCGAAAGGGCAGCGGGCCGTGCCAAAAGGCTGCCAACTGGAAACGCACGGGACCCAACATCGGGTCATCGCGATACAACCAGCGCAGCTTGGTGGGGATCATCGCCAAATCGCCAAGCGGGTCGGATCGAAATCCGTGCCAAGCCTCCCTGAGTGCAGCCCGGTCGATCTCAAGCTGGCGCTCGGGCTCCGGCAGCGCTCGGTAGTCCTCCATCAGCTCGAAGTAGGGGCCCACATCTGGCTCGCCCTTCGCCTGGCTTCCGTGCCCGATGACCAGGACAAAGCCCGTCTGGGTGGTCAGCGATACCGGCGAGTCGAGTTGTAGCGAGTTTCGCACTGCCCAAGGAGCTAGAACCGCGGCCATTGCCAGCGCCATCAGGACAACCTGGCGGGCAACCGCGTTCCAAGCCATTCCCCGCAAGAGAAAGACTGCAACGAACAAGGCTGGCAACAGTACCGCCTCGCCGCGCACGAGCGTCAACGCACCCGTGAGGAGGCCGAGCAAGAGCGCGCGCCTATGACCTGTTCCGCTGGCAGCCACAAGCAGTGTGAGCGTGAGGACCAGCGTGAACAAGATCTCCGTCAGGAGAAGTGGAGAGTAAAAGATGTGTACCGGGAAGAGCGCCAGGATCAGCGCGCTCATTACGCCGACGCCCCTGCTGAACATGCTCCTGCCTACGTAGTACGTCACGACGCACGTGGCCGCCCCTGCGAGTGCGCAGAAGACTGCCGCAGGCAATGCGTTCGTTCCGAAGAAGAAGTAGAAGATGCTCAGTACCGCGGGCCAGCCGGGTGGATAGCGAGCGGTCGGTGCGTCGTAGAAAGGCTCGGCGTAGCCGTCGCCTTGCGCGATCGAGCGAGCGGTATGCAAGTAGTACGTTACATCGTCGATGCTAGGCGCTACGGTGTAATCGACCGGAGCGGCCTCATAGACCGGCCCGTAAACGCTCTGGACGTCCGCGCCGAGAACCCAAACCACGCGCGGAACCGCCGCGAAGAGGAAGATTAGCCCCGGAACGAGCAGCAGCTTCGCGGTTCGCGAGTCTCGCGCAACCTGCCAACGCCTGCGTTTGCGCCAGCCAGCACGTATGTCAGACGTCATATGTCGGCGCGATCATGAAGCTGCGCGGCCTTCCGCCCCATCGTCAACGTCATCACGAGCGGCCGCGTCACGGAGCCGCCATACTCGAGATCGATCACCTCGCACATGTCCGCGATCAACGACTCGCGCGCATCCGGCTCCATCGTTTGCGAGTTCGCGTACGAACGCATCAGATCCGCGTAGTCCGCGGTCGCGTACGTCTGGTCCCAGCGATAGCGATGCAGCTGCACGTCGTCGAACAGTCCGCCTGACTTCATCTCCTGGTACTCGACCGGCACGATGTCCTCCCCGGGCACCTCGGACCGCTCTTCGCCCGGGAAGTACTTGCGGTAGATGGGCTGGACGCGGTCGAAGAAGCCGCGGTCCGCCTCCGACGCGATCTGATTCGTCATCACGACAGCCAGCGCGCCTCCTGGTCGCAGGAGGTCACGCGTCTTCACGTACCGGACTTCCGGATCGACCCAGTGGAACGCCGTAAACGACGTCACTAGATCGAACGCGCCCGATGGCAAATCAGCGTCCTCGAACGAGGCGTTGATCACGTTCAGGTTGACTTCGTTGGGGAACTTGCGCCGTAGGAACGCCGACATCTCCGGCCCGATCTCGACCGCCGTCACGCGCGCGCCGCGCTCCAACAGCGATGCTGTCGCCTTGCCCGTACCCGCCCCGATCTCCACTATGTGCGGCTCCGCCGTATCGATACCTTCGCTCAGATAGCGCCACATCTCGTCGAAGAGGGCAGGGGGATAGCCCGGCCGCACGCGGTCGTACAGCTCCGGCACGTTGTCAAACGCGACGCGTTCTGCCGCCTTCGTCTCGTCGTCCATACGCGGTACGTCTACTGGGCGGTTCGCGAGCCGCCCCTACAACCGCTCTCGCCCCGCGAACCCCGTATCCACATCGTGCCACCACTCGATGCGCTCCTCGCCCAGCTTCCAGCACAGGTACACCACCCGGCCGTCGCGCTCGCACGGGAAGTCGATCAGCCCTTCGTCGATGCCCTTGAGCTCGCAGCCCATCGACGTGATCTCCTCGAGCTGCCTGTTCATCTCGGTTGATACCGCTTCTTCCTCTCGACGCTTGTCCGCCAGGTCCTTCGCTAGCAGGTGGCCGTTCCCCGACGCGCGGCCGGTCAGCAAGCCGATCTGCTCTTGCAGCTTGTCGAGCATACGCTTCTTATCCTGCAGCTCGAGCATGATCGCCTGCAATCGAGGTAGTAGCTCGCTCGCTTCGTCGAAGGTGAAGAGTTGTGACATGGCAGTCAGCTCTCAGCTTTTCAGCTATCAGCCCACAGCTTGTCAGCTATCAGAGGCCAGCGCCAGCTGCTACTATGCTCGCCTGATGCGTAACTTCAAGACGCTGAAGTTGTGGGAGAAGGCCCACGGCGTGGTGCTTGCCGTCTATCGGGCTACGACCTCCTTTCCGAAGGACGAGATGTACGGCTTAACCAGCCAAGTGAGGCGAAGCGCTGCTTCGATTCCTGCCAATATCGCGGAAGGCTGTGGCCGTGACGGCGAGGCGGAGCTCGTTCGTTTCTTCAACATCGCGATGGGGTCCGCGAGCGAACTGGAGTACCATTTGCTTCTCGCGCGAGACTTGAAGCTCCTCGGCGCCGACGACCACGAACGGCTCTCGGCGGACGTGGTCGACACTAAGCGGATGCTCACAGCATTCATCCGAGCGGTGAAGCCGGCCCAGTTTGCGACGAAGCCGCCCAAGCGCCGGCAAGCTGACCGCTGAAAGCTGAAAGCTGATAGCTCGTTCGCCTGCTACCATATCCCTCAACATGGCAGACAGCGAACCTAACGAACTCCTCATCCGTGGCATCGTCGTCGGCGTGTTCGCCGAGAACTGCTGGGTCGTCGGCAATCGACGCACGCGCGAGGCGATCTGCATCGACCCCGGCGACCAGCCGGACGACATCCTCGCGCTCGCCAAGGACATGGGCGTCGAGATCAAGGTCATCGCCAACTCCCACGCGCACCTCGACCACATCCTGGGCGCTCGAGGCGTCAAGAACGCGACGAACGCAAAGTTCCTGCTCCATCCCGGCGACCACGAGCTGGCCAAGCTGGCCGGCGAGCACGCGACGCGCATGCTCGGCCAGCCCGCCGAGCCGCCGCCCGCGCCCGACGCCTCGCTGGCCGACGGCGACGACGTCGAGGTCGATGGCCTGAAGCTGCGCGTCATCTACACGCCCGGCCATACGCCGGGTAGCGTCAGCTTCTACACCGACGGCCTTCTCTTCAGCGGCGACACGCTCTTCCGCGGGTCGATTGGCCGCACCGACCTGCCGGGCGGTGACTACGCGCTGGAGATGTCGAGCATCGTCGACAAGCTGCTGACGCTGCCCGACGACACTGTCGTCCTGCCGGGGCACATGCAGGAGACGCAGATCGGCACGGAGAAGCAGACCAACCCGTTCGTGCTGGAGGAGCTGCAGCGCCGCCGGGAAGGGTAGGGGCGTTCTGTCATTCCGAGCCGCCAAGGCCGACAGCGTCGGCCGCGAGCGAGGAATCTTCTAGCTGCCTCGCACGGCGCTCGGCGTAGGCT
>JBKKBW010000540.1:0-5245 GCA_046713635.1 Dehalococcoidia bacterium | reverse complement strand
ACGTATAGCTGTGTCGAGTCTGTTCCTACCCCCCTGCCGGAAGTTGGGCTGCCCACAATCGAAAATCTGCCCATACCGACGCCGGACGCCCAGCCAACGGTCGCCGCTTCGGGCGTCAAGGTCTACGACGTACAACCCGGTACCGGCGAAACGGCCCAGGCAGGAGGCATCGTCTACGTCAACTACAAGCTATGGGTTGAAGGTGGCCATCAGTGCGACGGTAACACGCTCGCCGCCGTCCGCTATCGGCTCTCGGAAGGAGGACAGCTTGTCAACGGTCTTATCGAAGGCATTGTCGGTATGCAGGTCGGCGCCAAGCGAATCATCGTCGTCCCGCCTGAACACGGCTACGGAGCTACCGGCTCGGGCAACGTCATCCCGCCAAACGCCACGCTGATCTACCAGATCGAGTTGACTGACGCCTCTAGCCCCGCGCAGTGACGCCCAACTCCGCCAGCCGCTCCCGCATCTCATCTTCCGAGAGGAAGCCGGGCTTGAACGAGCGTAGCACGCCGCCCTCGTCAATGAAGAAGTTGTACGGCAGTCCCTGCAGACGGTACTGCTGCGATACATCGCCATCCCGATCGAAGAGAATCGTCAGATCGACATCGATCTCGTCGAAGTACTCCTTCGCCCGACGGCTGGACTCCTGCTGATTGACGGCCAATACCACCAGTTCGGTCGCACTGTGCTCGTCCGCCACCTTCTGGATTGATGGGAGCTCCTCACGGCAAGGTCCGCAAGTCGTGGCCCAAAAGTTGATCCAGACCGCTCGCCCTCGATAGTCATCGAGACGACGAAGCGTCCCGTCTCCATCTTCGAGGGCGAAAAGCGGCGCCGCCTCACCTTCCTGGGGGTGATTGTCGTCCAGCGGGCCCGTGCTATCGTCGCTTAGGGCCAGATCGACTGCGAACAGCGTGCCCACAATCGCGCCGAGCACGAACACGCCAGCAACATTTCGCGCCCACGTCTGTGCAAGCAGCCGGCGAATTGCTAGGCGGATGCTGGTCCTGTCCGGCATGGCGAGTTCGCCTTATGCTAGCACGCTCTGGATAATCGACAGCGGCACAAGCAAAGCTGCACTATTGACAATGTAACTTTGCTGCGTCAGAATACGCCACGCAACCAGGCGGAGGGGAGCGCGGACATGGGAGCCAAGCCGGCGGCGGTGCCTAGCCGTAATCGCGACGCAACCCGCGGCGCGATCCTAGAAGCTACGAGCCAACTCATTTCGGAGAAGGGCGTCGATGGCTTCTCGATTAGCGAAGTGGCGCAGCGCGGCAAGATCAACCGCGCCCTGATCTACCACTACTTCCAGAGTCGCGACAACCTCGTCTTCGAAACCATTCGCTTCATCGTTCAGCGCTACGAAGCCATGAACGAGGGGTCCGGTACGGAGCCCGTAGAGCGAACCACTCGGATGCACATAGAGCATCCGGAGATATCGCGATTCTTCTTCCATCTCATGCTAAACGGCCAGCCCATTCCAAGGCTCAGCAGCAAACTGCTAGAGAGAATACAGCGGTTGGAAGCCATCAAGGAAAAGTCCGGTGGCAAGCTAAAGATAGACCCCACGTTCAGCGTTATTTCCGGGTGGCTCGTCCAGATATCGTGGAGCTTCGCGCGAGAAGAGCTTGCGCGTCAGTTCGGGATCCCGGTTGAGGAAGCAGACAAGCGGCTCATCGCTCAGCTGCGAGGCACAGCTGATCTCCTCACTGCTTCGCTCCCCTCGACGCCTGAAGCACGCTAATATCAGGCCAGACGGCCTCCGATGACGCAAGACATTTCTGTTCCAATCGACGCGCTCCTACGTTTCGCGGAAGCACTGCTCGCGAAACTCGGCGTCCCGGCCGATGACGCGCGCCTTACCTCGCAGCTGCTGATCGAGACCGACTTGCGTGGCATCGAGTCGCACGGCATAGCGCACCTGGTGGATTTCTACGTCCGCAGGTTGCAAGGCGCCGAGATCAACCCCAAGCCTGCGATCTCGATAACGCGCGAAGCGGCGTCAGCAGCCACTATCGATGGTGATCGCGGGCTCGGCTTCGTCGTCGGCGAGCGCGCGATGCAGCTTGCGATCGATAAGGCGCGCGTTACAGGTTCCGGCTGGGTCTCCGTCGCGAACAGTACGCACTACGGCGCCGGGTCGTGCTATGCCATGATGGCCCTCCCCGAGGACATGATCGGCTTCTCGTTCACGACGGGCGGTCGCTTGATGACGCCGCCCGGTGGTCTAGGCCGATCCGTTGGACTGAACGTCATCAGCGTCGCTGCGCCTACACCGCGCGGCTTTCCATACGTCCTCGATATGGCGACCAGCGTCGTCGCTGCCGGCAAGCTGGAAATCGCTCGTCGGCGCGGGACGGCTATTCCGGAGGGCTGGGCCGTCGATGCAGGCGGCGAGCCGCTTACCGATCCGCACGGCCTGCATCCGAGTGGCATGTTGCTACCGTTGGGCGGCCTGGCTGCGACCGGAGCGTTCAAAGGCTTTGGGCTGGCAATCCTCGTCGACATCCTAACTGGCGCGCTCTCCGGCTTCGGCACGAGTACTGAGATCGATGGCGGGCGCAACGCAGCGCAGTGCTTCGCCGCGCTGCGTATCGACGCGTTCGTTGGGCGCGACACGTATATGGAGCGGATGGGCGGCATGATCGACGCGCTCAAGCGCACGCCGACACTCGAAGGTGTGGACGAGGTGCGCATACCGGGTGAACTGGAGCACGCACTCGCGGAATCGCGGCGCAAGGCGGGCACGACGCCGATGCATCCGGCGGTCCTCGACGGTTTCCAGCAGGCCGCCGAGGAGCTCGGCGTGCCGTTCGACCTTGTCAGCAAAGGAGCGACTGCATGACGGAACCATTGACGGCGGAAGAGCTGGACGCGCTGCGCGCGATCACCTCGCCGACGATCTGCAACGCCATCGAGACGTTCGACTTCCGGCCGCGCAGCGAAGGCTTCATGGATAGCACCGTCAAGTGCATCTTCCCGGAGCTCGGCACGCTCGTGGGCTATGCGGTGACGGCGAAGATCGCGGCCCGGAACAAGCCCGATAAGCAGGCGTCGCCGATGGAGCTGTGGAAGCTCGTCGAGGCGTCGCCGAAGCCAGCCATCCTCGTGCTCGAGGACCTCGACTACCCGGAGCCAATCGGTTCGTTCTGGGGCGAGGTCAACGGCAGTGTCTACAAGGGCCTGGGCGCGACCGGCACGATCACCAACGGCGGCGTTCGCGACCTGCCGGAAGTGCGGGCGACAGGCTTTCACTTCTTCGCGTCGTGCGTGCTCGTATCGCACGCGTACATCCACATCGTCGAGGTTGGCTGTCCGGTCACGATCGGCGGGCTCGTTGTCAATCCCGGCGACCTGCTCCACGCCGATGAGCACGGCGTCACGTCGATCCCGTTCGAGATCGCCCGCGACATTTCCGCCGCGGCAGACGCCGTTGAGGAGCGAGAGCGGCGCATCATCGAGTACGCGCGCTCCGGCAACGCAACGGCCGACGGCATCATGCAGGTGTTTACGCAGAAGTACTAAGGAGTATCGATGAGGCAGAACAAGGTCAAGCAGGCATGGCGCGAGGGCCGCGTCGCGTACGGGGCGTGGCTCGGCATCCCCAGCTCGTTCTCGGCGGAGATCGTCGCGCACCAGGCGTTCGACTACGTCTGCGTCGACATGCAGCACGGCCTGATCGATTACCAGGTCGCCGTCACGATGCTCCAAGCGCTTTCGACCACCGACGTCACGCCCTTCGTCCGCGTGCCCTGGAACGAGCCCGGCATCATCGGCAAGATGCTGGACGCGGGCGCGTACGGCATCGTCATCCCGATGGTGAACAGCGTCGCGGAGGCCGAGGCGGCCGCCGGCGCGTGCCGCTACCAGCCCCAGGGCTATCGCAGCTTCGGGCCGGTGCGCGCGGCCTACTACGCGGGCGCAGATTACGCGACAGGCGCCAACGACGAGATCGCGTACATTCCGATGATCGAGACGACGCGCGCGATCGCGCAATTGGACGCGATCCTCGCCGTCCCCGGCATCGACGCCGTGTACGTCGGCCCGGCCGACCTGAGCCTCACGCTCGGCCTGCCGCCACGTATGGACAACACGGACGCCAAGTTCGAAGAGGCGCGCATGACGATCGTGAACGGGTGCAAGAAGCGCGGCATCATCGCCGGCATCCACGCGAACGCGCAGCTTGCCGCGCGCCACGCCGAGGCGGGCTACCAGATGATCACCATCTCGTCGGACACGGGCGCGCTGGCATCCGGCGCGGCCGCCGACGTCCGCCACGTGCACGGCTCGTCGGCGCCCGGCAGCCAGCCGGTGTACCGCTGAGAGGCCGGAGGCCAGCTGAACGTCGGACGCTCTTTAGCCGGGGGTCTAGCCCCTGAAATTCAGGCTTCGCACACAATTCTGCCGTTTCGAACGACAGCCGGAACATCTTGTGGAGCGCCCGTCGTCGCATCGGCCAGGACTTGTTGATCAAGGCGAAGTACGGCCGCGCCTGGACTAATCCACCGAAATGTAATCGTTGCTACCGTGATGTCACCGATCAAGCCAGTTGCGGAGGCTCCGGTGACGCGCAACCTGTCCGGAGCAAACTGAGGGTTACAGACACCACCATGACCCGGGACGCAATCATCAACGTTTACGATCGCAGGATCATAAACGACATCAATGGTCCAGGCACCCAGACCCGGAGGGCCGAAGTTCCGCACCTGTAGGTCTACACTTCGCTTCTCTCCTCTATCAAGCCTCAGAGAACCGATCATGAGAATCGGTCGGTCGTCGGCAGCAGTCGATCCGCTTCCCTGCCAAACATCAGGGATATTGGGGCTCACTGTCTGTGTCAGCCATGCGGTCATCCGCCTGCCTGCAATGAGTCTCACCAGGGCGTCGGCGCGGCGGACAAAATCAATCCGATCGATCAGGACTGCCTCCGTGAACGTCTCATCAACAGGAAGCGGTACCCAGACGGTGATCGAGTACGGATTGTCGGTCGTATCATAGTAGACTCCGAACTTCGCGAGTTCCTGCTCTAGCTCAAACCGTAAATCCAGCCAAGCCCAGATACTCATCTGGCTAATGGTGGCCGTATCTTCTACGCTCTCCGCTCGCGTAGCGGCGATGGCCAACACATTTCGCTGCTCTTCGACACCGATGTAGAAGGTCGTACTGCCATATGTCGCCACTAGTGAGTGTGAATAGCCGACCATTTGATACGGCTGGCGCCCATAGCCATTCTCACGAA
>JBKKBW010000539.1:0-6717 GCA_046713635.1 Dehalococcoidia bacterium | reverse complement strand
CACGACGGTCTTCTCCATCTTGTCGCCGACAACTGTGCCGTTTAGGCTCTTCTGTCGTTCAGCCATGTTACTGCTCAACTCCTGAGGCTGCATGGGCCGCTGTTAGCCCGCGTTCGTGCTGAATCGTCTTGATTTGCGCTATCCGACGTTTTAGTCGGCGCGGCACAGACGTATTTGCGAGCTGCCGCGTCGACACCTGCAGACGCGTAGTGAAGAGCTGTCGATGCGTCTCATCCAGCTCCTTCACGAGATCCGCGTCGGACATGTCTCGCAGCTCCTTCAGCGCTTCACGTTTCTTAGCCATCTAGCGCAGCTCCTGCTCACGGGTAACGAACCGCGTGTCGATCGGCAATTTGTGCGCTGCGAGGCGCAGCGCCGCGCGCGCCTGGTCCTCGCGGACGCCGGCAACTTCGAAGAGCATGCGCCCCCGCCGGATCACGGCGACCCAAAACTCGGGCGGGCCTTTGCCCTTCCCTTGACGGGTCTCCGCCGGCTTCTTCGAGACCGGCTTGTCCGGGAAGATGCGGATCCAGACCTTGCCGCCTCGCTTCATTTCGTGCGTAATCGCGCGCCTGGCAGCCTCGATCTGGCGCGCGGTGATCCACGCATTATCCAGCGCCTGCAGGCCAAACTCGCCGAACGAAACGTTGCTGCCGGCGATAGCCGTGCCGCGCCGTCTCCCGCGATGTGCCTTACGAAACTTTGTGCGCTTTGGTTGCAGCATCGATTCTTACTCAGTAGCCTCGGTCTTCGGCGCTGCCTCTGCCTCGCGCGCTGGTTCTGGAGCAGCGGTGGGCCCCGCTGCCGGCGCTTCTGCGCGCGCGGCAGCCGCAGCCTCTGTCACCGATCCAGGACCGCTGTGCTGGCGCTCTGGCCGCGTCGACTCCGCTTCGCCTTTGTATACCCACACTTTCACGCCAATCCGCCCGAACGTCGTATGCGCTTCCGCTCGCCCAAAATCGATATCAGCTCGAATCGTGTGTAGCGGGACGCGGCCCTCCATGACAGACTCGCGGCGCGACATCTCCGCACCACCCAGCCGTCCGGCGACCATGGCCTTCACACCCAGCGCGCCTCGTGCCATCGTGCGCTGCGCTGTCTGCTTCAGGGCGCGCCGGAACGCGATACGCCGCTCAAGCTGGTCGGCGATGCTTCGCGCAACCAGTGCCGCGTCCAGCTCTGGCATGCGGATCTCCTGGATGTTCACGCGTACGCGCTTTCCCGTGAGCGCCTCGAGTTGCGTCCGAAGCTCATCGACCTTTTGTCCGCTCCGTCCGATGACAATGCCTGGCTTCGCCGTGTGCACCGTGATCGTGACGATGTTTGCATTCCGTTCGATTTCCGTGCGCGACACAGAAGCATCCTTCATGGCGACTGCCAAGTGCGTTCGGATCGCCAGATCGCCTCTTAGCAGGTTGCTGTAGTCCGAATCGGAAAACCACTTGCTCTGCCAGTCGTAGATGATGCCGAGCCTAAAGCCTGTCGGATGTACCTTTTGCCCCATGCTTAGTTCTCCCGCTCGTCAACGACGATGGTGATATGGCTGGTGCGCTTCATATAGGGTGAGTACCGGCCGCGCGATTGCGGGCGGTAGCGCTTCAGGCGCCGGGCATCGTTAGCCGTCGCGCGCTTGATATAGAGCATGTCCGGATCCATCGCGTAGTTGTTCTCCGCATTCGAGGCCGCTGCCTTGACGATCTTCGCGACCATCTTCGCGTGCGGCGTCGGCAGGAACTTAAGAAGATTCAGCGCTTTCAGCACGTTTTGTCCCGGCAGGTGCTCCAGCACCACACGTGCCTTTTGCGGCGAAACCGTCGCGAAGCGGTGGCTTGCTGACACTTCCATACTTACGGAGTCCTCTTCACCTGTGTCGTCTTCTCGGTTCGGCCGCTATGGCCGCGGAAGTGCCGCGTCAACGCGAACTCACCAAGCTTGTGGCCAACCATGTTCTCTGTGATGAAGATCGGAACATGGCGCCGTCCGTCGTGGATCGCAAGCGTCAGCCCAACCATCTGCGGCATCACCGTGCTCGCGCGCGACCAGGTCTTGATCACGGTACGCTCGCCGGAACGACGCACAGCCTCCACCTTCTTGAGGAGCTTCGGCTCGATGAACGGTCCCTTTTTCGTTGATCGTGACATCGCTTATTCCTTGCCGTACCGCCGGCGCACAATGAACTTGTCGGACGGCTTCTTGCCGCGCGTTCGCACACCCCGAGCAGGCTTCCCCCACTTCGTCTTTGGCCCGGACATGCCGATAGGCGCCTTACCCTCGCCACCGCCGTGCGGGTGGTCCCGTGGGTTCATCGCAGCGCCACGCACCTTCGGACGGCGGCCCTTCCATCGATTCCTGCCGGCCTTCCCGATCTTGATCAAGCTGTTCTCGACGTTGCCCGTCTGCCCCAGCGTGGCCAGGCAGGCCGCCGGCACGCGCCGCATCTCACCCGAGGGCAGGCGCAGCAAGCACATGTCGCCTTCCTTTGCCATGACCTGCGCCGCCGTGCCCGCGCCGCGCACCATCTGCGCACCCCGGCCGGGCTGCATCTCGATCGCGTGCACCATCATGCCTGTTGGTATGCGGGATAGCGGCAGCGCATTGCCCGGCTTGAGTTCCGCCTCCGGGCCTGACGAAATTACGTCGCCGACCTGCATCCCGACCGGCGCGATGATATAACGCTTGTCACCGTCGAAGTACGAGATGAGCGCGATGCGCGCCGTACGGCCCGGGTCGTACTCAATCGCCGCGACCTTGCCCGGCACGCCGAACTTGTCGCGCTTGAAGTCGATGATGCGGATCTTTCGCTTCGATCCGCCACCACGATGCCGCACCGTTATGCGGCCCCTGTTGTTGCGCCCTGCGTGCTGCTTCTTCGAGATCGTCAGACGGCGCTCCGGCTTGCTCTTCGTAATCTCTTCGAACGTGAAGCCGGTCATGCCGCGGCGGCCGGGAGAGGTAGGCTTGAATTGCTTCGTTGGCATGCCTAGATTCCCTCGAAGATCTGGATCGTGTTGCCTTCGGCCAGCGTGACAATAGCCTTCTTCCAACTGCGCGTCTGGCTGACGCGTCGCCCGAACGTTCTTCGCTTTCCGCGCACATTGAGTGTGTTGACCTTCGTCACCTCAACACTGAATGCCACTTGGACAGCGTTGCGGATCTGGTTCTTGTTCGCGCGCCGGTCCACCTCGAACGCGTACTTGCGATCGCCCGCCAGCAGCGTAGCCTTCTCTGTGATGAGCGGCCGGATGACCACAGCGTACGGGTGCAGCTCCTTAGCCAACTGCCACCTCCGGCAGGGGAGCGCGGCGTTTGTTCGCGCGCTCGCCACCCCAGAGTCCCTCAGCGATGCGTACCGCGTCTTCCGTCATCAGCAGGCCGCGGTAGGACAGCATATCGAGCACGTTAAGGTACGAAGCGGGGATCCACTTCACGTTCGTAGCGTTCTTCGCGCTCAGCTTGATCGCGGTCTCAGGGCTAGCTGTCACAACCAGCGTCTTGCGCTCGAAGCCCAATGCGCCGATCAGCGCTGCCAGCTCCTTCGTACTCGGCTTCTCTAGCGTCAGCGCGTCGAGCACGCGTAGGTCGCCGCCCGCGGCCTTCGCCGAGAGCACTGATCGGATCGCCAGGCGCCGCATGCGTTTCGGAAGGTCTTGCTTGTAGCTGCGCGGCTTCGGCCCAAAAGTAATGCCGCCGCCACGACGGTGGGGCGCTCGTATGCCGCCGGCGCGAGCGCGGCCCGTGCCCTTCTGGCGGAAGAGCTTGCGCGTGCTGCCAGCGACTTCACCACGCGTCTTCGTGCTGTGCGTGCCCTGACGCAGGTTAGCGCGCTGCGCGACCATCGTTTGATGGACGACCGCCTTGTTCGGCTTAATGCCGAACACCAAGTCGTCTACCTCGATCGACTTCACGTTCTTGCCGCTGCTGTTCACAACGTCCAACTGCATCGCGATTACTCGGCTGCCTTCTCTTCGTTCGGAGCGTCTGCTGCGTCTGTCTCCGGCGCAGCCGCATCGACCGGCGTTGCCGAATCGGCGCCTTCGTCTTGCACGTCATCCGGCGGCGCCGCGGCTTCGACTTCTGGCTCTGCTTCCGCGACCGGCGCGGCAGCCTGCCGCTTGCCAGTGCGCACCGCCGCCAGTGTCGACTTCGACAAGCGGATCTTCACCAGCGCGTCGCGCGCGCCCGGAACGGAACCCGCAACGATGATGAAACCGCGCGCGACATTCGTCTGTATCACCTCAACGTTTCGGACAGTCACCTGCTCGGCGCCCATGTGCCCCGGCCCGCGCATACCCTTAAATACGCGGCCTGGCGTGTTGCCCGCGCCGATCGCGCCCACCGCGCGGTGGCGGTCCGATTGGCCGTGCGTCTTCGGGCCCCCGGCGAAGTGGTGACGCTTCACGGCGCCCGCGAAGCCGCGTCCCTTGCTGTTCGACGTGATGTCTACGCGATCGCCTTCCTGAAGGAAGTCTGTACCGATGCGGTCGCCGATCTTGTGGCTCTCGCCGTCCGTCGAACGGAACTCACGCAGGTGCCGGAAATCACCCAGTCGCTTCGCGTGGCCTCGCTCCGGCTTGTTCAGGCGCTTCGCTGTGCCGTAGCCGACCTGTACCGCAACGTATCCGTCGCGCTGCTCGTTCTTGATTTGCGTGACGACGCACGGGCCTGCTTCGATCACAGTGCCACCCCGAAGGCGGCCGCGCTTGTCGAAGATCTGCACCATGCCGATCTTCCGGCCCAGCAGCCCTTCGATCACAGCTTCACCTCAATGTCGACACCTGCCGGCAACTGCAAGCGCATCAGCGTGTCGACAGTGCGCGATGTTGGGTTCAAGATGTCGATCAGCCGCTTGTGCGTCCGGATCTCGAACTGCTCGCGCGAAGCCTTGTCGATGAACGGTGAGCGGATGACCGTGAACTTCTTGATGTGCGTCGGCAACGGGATCGGCCCGGCAACCGCGGCGCCTGTGCGCTCTGCCGCCTCGACGATCTGCTCCGCCGACTGATCGAGGATCCGGTGGTCGTAGGCCTTCAATCGAATGCGTATCTTCTGCTGTGGCATGGTCTTAGGCCCTCACCGGCTCTCTACTGCCACCCGAGATCTTGCTCGCAATCTCGGTTGGCACGTTTGCGTAGTGATCGAACTCCATACTGTACGTCCCGCGGCCCTGCGTAAGAGAACGCAGCGTTGTCGCGTATCCGAAGGACTCCGCCAGAGGAATCGTCGCGCGAATAACTTGCAGCTTGCCGCGCGGCTCCATACCCAGGATCTGCCCGCGCCGGCTGTTCACGTCGCCCAGTACGTCGCCGAACGATTCGTCAGGCGTTACGATCTCAAGCTTCATGATCGGCTCCAGCAGCACAGGGCTTGCTTTGCGGAATGCTTCGCGGGCAGCGAGAATGCCCGCGTTCCGGAACGCGATCTCCGACGAGTCCACCTGGTGGTACTGGCCATCTATCAACGAAACCGACACGTCGATCATCGGGTAACCGGCCACCGGGCCCGTCTCCAACGCCTGTACGACGCCATACTTCACGGCCGGGATGTACTCCTTCGGGATCGAACCACCCTTCGTCGCGTCGATCCACTCGAAGCCCGCGCCGCGTTCGCGCGGCCGCACTTCGATCTCCGCGACGCCGAACTGGCCGCGCCCGCCCGACTGCTTGACGAAGCGCCCCTCGGCCTTCGCCTCCTTGCGGATCGCTTCCTTGAACGCGACCTGCGGCGCGCCGACGTTCGCCTCTACGCGGAACTCGCGCTGCAGGCGATCGACGATCACCTCCAGGTGCAGCTCGCCCATGCCGGTAATCACCGTCTGTCCCGTCTCCTCGTCGTAGCGTGTACGGAATGTCGGGTCCTCTTCTGACAGCTTGCGCAGGCTTTCGCCAAGCCGGTCCTGGTCTTCCTTCGTCTTCGGCTCGATCGCGAGCGCGACGACTGGCTCCGGGAAGCGGATCGATTCGAGAATGATCGGGTTCGTGATGTCCGAAAGCGTGTCCCCGGTGAACGTGTTCTTCAGTCCAATCGCCGCGACGATATCCCCTGCGAAGACTTCCTTTACATCTTCCTGTTTGTTCGCGTGCATCCGCAGCAGGCGCCCGAAGCGCTCCTTCTTGTGCTGCGCGGTATTCATGATCGCGCCACCGTCCGCGATGTGGCCGGAGTAGACGCGGAAGTAGGCAAGGCGGCCCACGTATGGATCGCTAACGATCTTGAAAGCCAATGCGCAAAAGGGGTCTTCGTCTGTCGGCGCTCGCTCGACCAGCTCCTCGGTCTCTGGGTGGTGCCCCACGATAGGCGGTACGTCGTTCGGCGCCGGCAGGAAGTCGATGACGCCATCCAGCACAAACTGCACACCCTTGTTTCGCAGCGCTGCGCCGCAAAAAATGGGTGTGCCCTTGCTCCCTACCGTGATGCGGCGGAGCGCCTTGCGTAGCTCCATCGAGTTCACCGGGTGCCCTTCGACGTAGCTGATCATGAGCTGGTCGTCCAGCTCCGCAGCCCGCTCGATCAGTCGATCGCGTTGCGTCTTCGCTTCTTCCACGCAATCCGCGGGTATCTCGCTCTCGATTGGCTCGTCGCCCTGCTCTTGAGGAAAGATCCACGCCTTCTGATCGATAAGATCAATCACGCCGCGGAACTCCGACTCTACGCCAATCGGTATCTGGACGGGCAGTGGGTGTGCCTCGAGACGCTCCTCGATCATGTCGATCGTGCGCC
>JBKKBW010000538.1:0-9751 GCA_046713635.1 Dehalococcoidia bacterium | reverse complement strand
CAAGTATCACTTCAAGACCAAGCAGGGGATCAAGAACTTCACACGCGACGAAGCGAAGCGCATGGCCGGGGACGACGCCGACTTCGCTACTCGCGACCTCTTTGAGGCCATTGAGCAGCGTGACTTCCCTGCGTGGCGCGTCTGCGTGCAGGTTATGCCCGAGGCCGATGCGCTGCATTACGAAATCCACCCGTTTGACCTGACCAAGGTCTGGCCACATGGCGACTACCCGCTCCACGAGTTCGGCGAGCTCGTGCTCAACCGCAACCCGGAGAACCACTTCGCTGAGGTAGAGCAGGCCGCCTTTGCGCCCGCCAACATTGTGCCGGGCATCGGCTTTTCACCAGACAAGATGTTGCAAGCGCGCATCTTCTCCTACCCCGACGCGCATCGGTACCGGATCGGCGTCAACTACCAGCAACTCCCGGTAAACCGGGCACGCCACCCCGAAGCGCGGGTTTGCAACTATCAGCGCGATGGCTCCATGCGCGTTGACGACAACGGCGGCAGCGGGCCGAACTACGAGCCCAATAGCTTCAACGGGCCGGGGGAGGACCCCGCGCTCAAAGAAGCAGCGTATGGATTCGAGCTGCGCGGATTTGCCGAGCGATTTGAGAAGGAATATCTCGGTAACGACGACTACGGGCAGGCCGGCGATCTCTTCCGGCTTATGAAGCCCGACGAGCGAGAGCACCTGATTAGCAACATTGTCGAGCACATGCGGCCGGTCCGCCGCGACATCCAGCTCCGTCAGGTTCGCCAGTTTCACGAGGCCGACTCCGCGTATGGCGGGGCTGTCGCAATCGGCCTGGGGATCGAGATGGCGGACGTGCTGAACGGCGCGGTCGCGGCCTAGTGGCCCGGGCGGGACATCTAGGCAGAGCGCAGAACGCTAGCGCCCGGCCACAGAGCAGCTCGCTTCGTAGGCCAGAAGTAACGAAGATGGGATGATGCCATGCGCGCTGCGCAGCACGTGCCCGACTGGTCCGCGATTCGTTCGACTAAAGCGCGCTATCGCTAGCTTCAGCGCTTTCCGTGTCGATCGGCCGCCTGACGACAGAGAGGGGCGGAGGCGACCCGATGACGAGGGCCACCGCGTGACTCCGGTTCCTGCAGTTGAGCTTGTTCAGGATATTCGTGATGTGCCGCTGAACAGTGCGAGGCGATATGTTCGTCAGATTACCGATCTCGGCGTCCGTTAGGCCACGTGCCACTAGTTGTAGGATCTCCACCTCCCGCGGACTCAGGCCTCTCGCTATGGGCGCCGGCAGGGAAGGGACGACGTGCGCCGGCGCGACCTTGGCCGCCATAACGACGGCCACCGGGAGGGAGAAGGCAGCTGCGCCTCCGCACAGCAACTCGACTGCAGCGCGAATCGTGTCGACGGACTCAGACTTCAGGAGGAAGGAATGGGCGCCGTACGCGAGGGCAGACACGACCGCCTCAGGCTCGTTGCAGTCCGTGAGTACCATCAGCCGCGAGAGTGGCCAGAGCCGCTTCACTGTCTTGAGATATTCGGTCGAGAATGCTCCTCCGGTGCATGGGTCTATGACGACCACATCGGGATCGAAATTCTTCAGACCTTCGAGGCCGTCGAATGGATGGGTAACGACCTGCAGTCGATGGATGGCTCCAACAACTGTGGAGAGCGCCTCAAGATAGAGCGGCTGATGATCGACGAGGAGGACTAGGCAATCCTTATGGCCGTCCCCAGGACCGGCTCGGTCTTTCATGGAACGTTGGCTCCCGGCGAGAAGTACGTACGCAGATCTACGCCCGTAGCTTCTCCGATGCGTACCACATGGATACCGAGGTATTCTTGGGCTGTCAAGGTCTGAGTGGCCCGTTCGGGGCACCCACACTCATGTCCTGCCGGGAAGCCGCCACCCCCGCCACCAGCCGCGGCAACCCGACACGGGAGGCACCTGGGGGTGCCTCCCGTGTGCTCTTGTTGCCTATGGCAGGCAATAGATCCGCTCTGACCCAGGGCCAAGAAAGAGGAGCCATGGCAATCACAAAACACTCGATCGATGTGGATGTTCCAGCGCATAGCGCGTATGAACAGTGGTCGCGGTTCGAGGAGTTGCCTCGCTTCATGGATGGTGTGCAGGAAGTCCGCCGCCTGGATGGAACGCGGCTCAAGTGGGTGGCTGACATCTGTGGAGAGCGCGTGGAATGGTACGGCAAGGTAACGGAAGACGTCACGGACACCCGTCTGGCCTGGCAGAGTGACGATGGCCTCGTCAATTCCGGTGCGGTGACGTTCAAAGAGCTCGGTCACGATCAGACACGGGTCACCTTGGAGATCGAACATGACGAAGCGAGCATTGCTGCAGCGATCTCTGGCAGACTCGCTGGCGGGCTCGGCGACGTAACGGAGGGCGACCTAGAGACGTTCAAGGAGATCATCGAGGATCAAGAGGACGAGAAGGACCTTCAGCGCGCTTCCGCCAAGTAGCGGCCGTGAATGGCCCTGAGGAGGTTACGTAGTTATTCCCACCCCACTCTCTTCTGAAGGGCGAAGGTGTCCCTCGTGTGGAACCAAGCGCCTCATCCAGCTCGGCAGCGGGGTTGGCCTCGTGTGCGAGAACTGCTGGTTTACAGATACCGGTCAATCGGCGTCGTGGCTGGAGCCAGCACTCCTAGAGCCTCTTCCGACCATACTGGCGTCTAGTGGGCTCGGGCTGCGAGAGGGCACGGAGGGGGAAGCAGAGGAGAAGCTCGGTCAGCAGGCGGGTTCATGGCCCTCAGGAGGTACGTAATGAGCAATAACATCATTCTGGTCGTCGTCGTTGTGTTCGTCACGCTGGTAGTTCTGGGCGTGGTGACGGTTAACGTACGCTGAGCCAGCGTAGGTCATCGTTGCGGCGCCTGCGGCAGGGCGGGCCTAGTCTGGGTTTGCCCTAGCTGGCGTCGCCTTTGGCCGGGGATTTATTGACCGTCAGTCAGGCCAAGGCGAGCCGCAAATGCTGCTGCTTCCGTCCGTCGTGAGAAGCCGAGCTTGTCGAGGATATTCGTGACGTGGTTGCGCGCGGTATGCTCGCTAATGACGAGCTGTTCTGCGATCTGACGGTTTGTCAATCCGCGCGCGATGAGGGCAAGCACTTCACGCTCGCGTGGAGATAGCTGATCCCCATCGGAAGGCTGTGAAGCGGACAGTTCCTTCAGCTTGGTGAGTACTGCGCCGGTAACCTTGGAGTCCAGCAGCGACTCGCCATTTGCGATGGCGCAAATGGCGTCGACCAGTTGGGCGCGCCCAACGTTCTTCGTGACGAAGCCAGAAGCTCCGGCTAGGATCGACGCCACGACGGCTTCGCGTTCACCATACGACGAGAACATGAGCACAGTCGTTTCGGGGAGCGCGCTGCGGATGACGCGGCAGGCTTCGATGCCCGAGCCGGCCTTGTCGTCCGCTCCGAGACGAACGTCCATCAGCACAACGTCGGGCCGCAGCTCGGTAGCCTTGGAGATGGCCTCCTCCTCGGTCGCGGCTTCACCTGCTACCTCAATCGTGCCATCGCCTTCCAGCACCATGCGGAGACCAGCGCGCACGATCTCATGGTCATCAACGACGAGTACGCGAATGACGTTCATGAATCAGTTGGGAGTGAGGCTCGAATGGCAGTTCCGCACTTCGGAGTTGACTCTATCGAGAGAGTGCCCCAGAGATCTTCGGCGCGTTGTTGCATGTTGCGCAATCCGCGGCCATACGTTGGATCTGAGGTCAGGCCGGAGCCGTCATCGCGCACTTCGAGCATGACGCTACCGGGTTCGAACTCGAGCCGCAACGATACCTGAGAACCGTTCGCGTGACGGTAGACGTTGGACAGCGCTTCCTGAGCGATGCGATACACCGCGGCTGACTGGGCCGCGGTCAGCCCTCGTTCCTCGCCCACTACTTCTATCGACACCGGCAGGCCGGCGACCGCGGTAAACTCTCGCGCTTGGTTCTTCAGCGCGGCGGCGACGCCGGCCTCGCCATCAAGCAGGGGCTTAAGATCGAAGATGTAATGTCGGACTTCAAGCAGCGTCTGCCGCGACAGCGCAACGAGTCGCTGCAGCCGTTCGCCGAGTTCCGGTTGCGTCGAGACGGTATCGGAGGCAGCCTCGAGGCTCAGCGACAGCATATAGATCGACTGAGCGACGCCGTCATGAATCTCGCGCGCGATACGGCTTCGTTCCTGCGCGGCTGCGAGGGCCTCGCGCTCTTGCTGAAGGAGTACGTTTTCGTCCAATGCAGCGCGCGCAGCTTCCCGCTGTTCGCCGAGCTGACGGCCCATCCAGCCAAGGAACTGGATGACGACAGCAACGATGAAGGGAATCGTGAGGAACACGGCAAAATTGTTGAGCTCCGCGCCATGCCAGGGGCCGTCGGTTCCGTCACCTGACGTTGCAAGGATGAGCGTGTACGCTCCGACAAAGCCGACCGCCAGCAAAAGATTGCTCCGCAGACCTAGCGTCGCCGACGGCACAAGCAGCGATGCGACCGCGAACAGATAGTACGGACTGTCCCAGCCACCACTCAGGTAGACGACTCCCAAGGCAAGCATCAGGTCGACGAGGCCGACGAGCAAAATGTCGTCCAAGTCGCGATCGAACCAACTCTCCAACCGAGCCCGAACAGGTGGACGGAAGAAGGGTAGATAGAGCGCCGCGGCGGCGCTCATAGCAAACGTGAGGAGCAGGAGCCACGGTTCGCGCGGGACGTTCGCGCTCGGGACAACTCCCAGTACGACGACAATGGCCGCCACGCCCCAGGCGACCCAGCGCACCGCGAACAAGAAAAGCGCAACGCCGGTGAGCCGCTCACGCGCCCACCAGTGACGCAAGTCTAGTCGCGCCTCCCGGATCTTCGGCAGTGGGTCTGCGAACATCACTAGCTGCGCGCCTCACTCTAGCCAGGGGCTTCCGGCCCGTCAATGCAGATGAGAATCGATCGTTAGATTCGCACTAGTACCCCTGCCCAGGCAAAGATAGTACCTTTGTCCCTTATCGTGACTTCCGCCGAAGCGTATTCTCTTTTCGAAGCACGGATTGGAGGTCGCCATGAGTATCGGGAGCGCCAGCTCAGATAGATACTGTCTCAACTGCGGGACCGAGAACACTCGATCCGCGGACCTTTGCCGCCGTTGCGGCCGGCGCCTGCGTAGGACGGTGGACGACGAAACGCGAGGAGCCGCTTTCGTCCTGAACGAACTGGAGACGCTGCGCGACGAACGAGAGCTCGGCGACGACGTCTACCTGCGGCTCCGCGACAGGTACCTGCCCATACTGCGCAGGGTCACCGAGCCCGCGGTTCGGCCTGCCGCACCACAACCAGCTCCCCCGACGCCTGTCGCACCGTCGATCGCGCCTGCGCGGCATGTTTCGCCGATGCCGCGTGTGCCGTCGCCAGCGCCGCGCGCGCAGGCTCAGCCGAGACGCGAGGGGCCGGGCTGGTTGGCGGAGCAGCAAGCGAACCTGCTCCTCTACCTCGGAGCCTTCCTCATCGTCATTGCCGCGCTTGTCTACGTCGGGTACTCAGGGAACCAGTCGCTGAATGACAGCGTCAAGATGGCGCTGCTCTCGGCGTACACGCTGTTCTTCTTACTCACAGGCGTCCTGTGCATACGCTCACCCCGCGTTAAGCAAGCCGGGCTCGTCTTCTTCGCTCTTGGATCGCTCATGGTGCCCATCAACTTCGTCGGCGCGTATGGCTTCTTCTTCGCGGACGACAACCTCGATCCGACCGGCCTCTGGCTGGCGGGGTCGATCTGCAGCGCGCTCTTCTACGCTGCCACGAGCTACGCGGGTTTCGGCAAGTGGTACTCCATCCCGATGATCGTCGCAGCGTATAGTTCATTAGTTGCAGCGTTGACATTGTCCGGTGCGCCAATCGAGGCATACCCGGGCAGCTTCATCGCGCTGTCGTTTGCGCTGGCGCTCCCCTACTTGCTGCCGCTCGGCAAGTTCAGCGAGACGTTTGGTCCAACAGGCGCGATAGTCGCAAACGCCGTTATCCCGCTAGGACTGCTGACCGCCCTCGTCTTGACTACGCAAACATCGAGGCCTGACGGTGAGGTTCTCTATGACCTGACACTCAGGACCCGCTGGTACTTTCCGCCTACCGTAGCGATAGCTGCGCTCTTCTACTGGACGCAAGCGCTCGCCGCGGGACGTGTCATGCGGCAGTTCGAAGAAAGCCTGAGCGTGATCGCGCTGGCTGTATCGGGCGCTGCTGCCGTTGCGCTCGTCTACGCACTCGATGTCGGCTATCAGTGGTACGGCCCGGCCGTCGCAATCGTCGGCCTCGTATATGGGACGGCTGGCGTCGCCAACTCGGGCTGGAAGTGGGCGGGTAACCGCCACCTAAGCTGGATGGCCTTAAGTGCCATCACGGTTTCATGGCTGTGCTTCGAGGGCGTCTACAAGGACTTCCCGGCCCACGGCGCAGGCGTCCACTTTGCGGCCGGGGCGTTCTACCTTGCCGCAGCTCGCCTGACCAATATCCAGTGGCCCGTGCTGCTCAGCCCCGCGAGTGGCGAACAGCAAGCGAAGCAGATCACGATTGGCACGTCGATCGTGCTGGCATGGGTAGCAGCGCTCGTGTTGGGCATCGCCGTGTATGACGTGCTGCTGGCAACTCGAGATGCCTCCGCGGTGCAGCAGGTGAATGCCGTGTGGCCATTTTTCGGCCTGTCACTTGGAATAGCAGCCGTCGCAGCGACGATGCGTTGGTGGTGGCCGGAGCTGAAGCTGCACATGTACGCGATCGCGTTCGCTATGAGTTTGTTCGTGCTGCTGACAGCGGCGAACGCGGACGGCCAGGTGACACTGCTCCTTTCGATCTACACGGTGGTAGCATTGGCGCTTACTCTCTGGGACAAAGAACCTCTCGGCCTCGCTCTGCCCGCGGGCTACGGCTTCTTCGCGCTCTTGGCTGGCTGGCGCTTGTACGAACCAGACGACCTGTACCTGCCGATCGCGTTGTCGGGGGCGGCCGCAACGCTGTTTATCGTCTCAGCCTTACTGAAGCCTCTCGCAGCGCGCCTATCGCTGAACGAACCGGACGCTTCGTGGGCGAGAGTGCTGCAAGCGGTCGCATTCATCTTCGCGATGGCCGCGCCAGTTGCTGGTGCCGTCCGAGTAATTATGCTGTTCGACCTTGAGGAGAGCGGCGATTCCTCCGGCTACTTCGCGACCACTGCGCCCTTTATGACGACCGCAATTGCCGTAGCGTTGCTCGCCTGTGCGGGCGGAACGACGCGCTGGTGGTGGCGTGAGCTCAAGCTTCCGGTGTACGGGATGGCGATCGCGATGAGTGCTTTGGTTCTGTTGGGGGCGTCGAACGCCAACGGTCAGGTGACGGTGATCCTGTCGATCTACGGGGCGGCAGCGCTGGGACTGACGCTTTGGGAACGCCAGCCGCTGGCGCTGGTACTGCCCGCCGCGTACGGATACCTAGGGCTCTTGGCTGGCTGGCGCTTGTACGAGCCGATCGATGCGTATCTGCCCATCGTGCTGTCGGCGACGGCGGGTGCGCTGTTTGCGACCTCGGTCGCGCTGGCGCCAGCCGCGAAACGGCTCGGCCTCCGCGCCCCTAGTGAGATGTGGGCAACGGTCCTGCAAGCGCTCGCGTTTGCCTTTGCGATAGCAGCGCCCGCCACGGGCGGCGCTCGTCTGGCGATATTGGTGGATGAAGCGGGCTTCGTCGGCAGCACGAGCTACGAAAGCACCGGCCTCTTTCAGACGATCGGAGTCGCTGTAGCGTTGGTGGGGATAGCCGCAGCCACGACCCGCTGGTGGTGGCGCGAGGTCAAGCTGCCGGTGTACAGTGTCGCGCTCGCCATGAGTATTGTCATGGTGCTCTCCTCAACGGAATCTGTCGGCATGACCGCGGTACTGCTGCTCGGCTACGGCACACTGGCCCTTGCGCTGACATTGTGGGAAAACGAGCCACTGGGCCTGGCGGTACCGGGCGGCTTCGGTCTCTTCGCGCTGCTCGCGGCTTGGTGGTTCTACGAACTGATCGACGCCTACCTACCGCTTGCCGTCTCGGGCGTCGGGATCGGCCTCTTCCTTGTTGCACTCAGTATCGAGCCGGCAGCGAAACAGCTCGGACTGACCGCGCCCGGCCGTAGATGGTCGAACATGGTAGAGGCGCTGGCTTTCTTCTTCGCTGCGGCAGCGCCGGTCATCGGATGGTCGTGGCTGGCGATGCTGACAGAGCACGGCTTTGTCGATTCCGTGCACTTCGAGGTCACTGGTCTCTACCAGACCTCGGCCGCAGCAGTGGCGCTGATAGCAGTCCTACTGTTCGCTAAAGCTCATATCTCGAGGCGAATCGACATCGCTGCGCTCGGGTCGGCCCTGGCGATGGTGGCGGGATTGCTTCAGGTGGGACACTTCGGCCCCGACAATCTTCAAGCCTACACGGCTCCGCTCGGTGTCTACATCCTTGCAATGGCGCTACTGTCGCTGAGAGTGCGTGTGATGCCGAACGACGTACGAGCGCCAGTCCCAGCCATCGAGCTGTTAGGCGCTGCGTTGATCATGGGACCGAGTTTTGTGCAGTCGCTCGACGCGGACGGGTGGCGCTACGGAGCGATCCTGCTGGCCGAGGGCATCGGATTCGTCGTGCTGGCGCTGGTGCAGCGCCGGATCTGGCTGATGGGCGCCGCGACGACCTTCGTCGTGATGGATGCCGCGCACTACCTGTTCTTTGCGGGGGGTCCGGCGTTGCCGAACTGGGCGATTCTCGCCATCGCGGGAACAGCCGTCATGGGCGCTGGAACTGCGATTCTCTTCGGGCGCGAGAGCTGGACTGCTTGGCAGGAGAAACTGCAGTCGTGGTGGTACCGAAACCAGGGTGAGAGCCGCGACACTCTGAACTCCTCATAAAGAACGAATTCGGTGGCCACGTTTTGAATCCAGTCATGTGCTTGGGGCCGAACCCACGACCATTGGATTAAGAGGTACGTACCCGATGATCGTGGTTCGGGCACCCGTCGCCGATACGAATCCGAGGGTCTTGACCGCTACGTTCATCCGATGTCCGGTGGTGTAGTTTGTTTCGCCTCCAGACCACCGGACTCGTCGGTTGCCGTCTTGTCAACTCGTGGGATGACGGGTGACGCGTCACAAACGAGTTGTGGCGCGGCCATTATCAGCGGTCGGACGTTGGATGTCAACAGCCGCGATGGAGGCCCTCACTCGGGGCTTCGGACCGTTCTGATCGCGCCTGCCGAGGGCGCCGCAGGGAAGACCCGCGCTGTGGGCGGCCAGCTTACTTCATTCTGCCGGCTCGTCAATAAGCGCTGACACTATCACGCGATAGTTTGGCTGGAACAGCCAGACGACACGTCGCCGTGGAGCGCCTCGCCGCGCTGGAGCCGAGCGGCAATATCGTAGGTCTGGCCGACGGCGCGCACGGTGGGCGCGTGCGCGGTCAGGAAGCGCGCCGCGCCGATGAGTACGTGATCGCCGAGCGCGCTGCCGGCAAACTGCCGGTACTGGCGCAGGCCCGCCTCGTAGATCTGGAAGTCGTGGAAGCCGGCGTCCTCGCGGAGGAGCGTGTGGCCTAGCGTCTGCACGACCTCTTCGTGGCGGCGCTCGGCGAGCATGTCCGCGACGATCTGCGCCGTCTCGTCGACGTGGCCTTGCCGATCGAACGCGCCGTCAAGGTCGTCGCGGCTAGGTGACCGGCCGGAAGGCGGCGGTATCGGCTGCTTGGGCACGTTGAGGAAACGCTCCAAGTAGACCGACATAGCGG
>JBKKBW010000537.1:0-1090 GCA_046713635.1 Dehalococcoidia bacterium | reverse complement strand
GCACTTGGGCAATCGACAGGCCGCGCGATAGCGCGGCCGCCAGGTGGTTGTACTTGATAATCAACGCATCGCTAAGGTTGTATCTATGGTTTTCGCCGCCACCGCAGCGCACAGCGTAGCGATCCAGCGGGCGGAAGCCAGGCATCGTCTTGCGCGTATCGAGAATCCGTACGGACAGACCGCTGACTGCATCGACCAGGACCCTCGTCGCCGTAGCGATGCCCGACAGGCGCTGGACGAAGTTGAGGGCGACGCGCTCTGCGTTCAAGATCGGCGCCAGCGGCCCTTGCACCCGGGCGAGGTGATCCCCTGCGATGACGGGCGCACCTTCAGCAACCATCGATTCAAAACGAATCGATGGACTGAGCTGACAGAACGCAGCCTCTGCGACAGGCAGCCCACAGACCACGCCAGGCGCCTTCGCCACGAAGACGCCCCTGCCCTGCTGATCGCTCGGAACGATGACTCGCGTGGTGAAGTCGTTGCGCGCACCGTCCTCGTCCAGAGCAGCGTCGACCAGCCGTCGCAGAACCGCAGGATTGAGTTCAGACATCTTGTCGGAACACCAGGTGTCGTTTCCAGTCATCCAACGACTCAGGGAAGTCACGCCGGTAGTGCGCTCCACGGCTCTCTTCGCGGGCGAGAGCAGCTTCAGCGACCAGCCGTCCACAGGTCAGGAGATTGGCCAGCTCGTGAGAAGGCCGGTCAGTGGCCTTTGGAATCAGCGACTGCCATGCCCCAAGCGCTGCTGTGGTGCGACGCAGGGGACCTCCTTCTCGGACGATGCCGACGTCCTCCCACATGAGCGACTGGAGATCGGTGCGCGTGATTGGAGGTCCCTCGCTGGGCGATGCCTCGGACAGCGTCATCGCCTCATCAGACAGTTCCGCGGCCGTAGGTTCATCCTCGACGGCGAGCGTGCGGTCGATTACGCGCTTAGCAAACACGACAGTCTCCAGGAGAGAGTTCGACGCCAGGCGGTTCGCGCCGTGGACGCCAGTGCTGGCGCACTCGCCACACGCATACAGCCCGGGTACGGTCGTTTCTCCCCAAGTGTTCGTCCGCACGCCGCCCATCATGTAGTGCGCGG
>JBKKBW010000536.1:0-2915 GCA_046713635.1 Dehalococcoidia bacterium | reverse complement strand
TTACGGGAAGGTCAGTGACTTGCTTCCAGCCGGCGGTAGGCGCAGGCCTATTTACCTACGTCTGCAACACGCTTGGTAGCGCGCCCCCAGGGCCAACTGGTGGCGGTGTCCTGGCCACGCTGACACTCCACGGAGATGGCAATGGCATTAGTCCGCTGTCAATTCAGAACGTGTTGCTGTCGCGGGTCAATGGCGCGGTGTTACCACCGCCGGCCGTGGGCAGCGGGGCGGTGACAGTTGTTGAGCCACCGACCCCGACGATCACACTGACTCCGACGATCACCAGCACGCCAACGAGTACGCTTACGCCAACGCCATGCCCGCCGGAGGGCTGCCCTACTCCGACGGTCACGAACACACCAACGATTACCCCGACGCGCACATCGACGCCAACACGCACGCCGACACCAGGCCCGGTTACGGTGCGCATTTCGCCGGTGACGCAGACGATCAATGAGTTCGAGGCGACGACCGTGGAGATCTACATCGACAGCGTCACGAACCTGGGCGCATACGAGATTACGATCACCTTCGATCCGTTGATTGTGGACTACCTGACGAGTTCGCCAGGCCCATTCCTGGGCAGTAGCGGACGCTCCACCTTCTGCATGGGCGCGACCGAGGGCCCGGTATCCGTCACGGTGACCTGCAACTCGCTAGGCAGCACCCCTCCAGGACCCAACGGGACTGGCCTGTTGCACACACTGACGTTCCTTGGGAGGTTCGGAGGCTCGTCTCCGATTCAGCCAGTGGACGTTCTCTTGTCAACGCCAGGGGCGGGACCTATCCTGCCAGTGATCCCGCAGAGCGGAGAGATTGTCGTCATTGGACCGCCGCCTCCGGCTACGGCGACGGGCCAGCCGACGGCTACGCCGACCCCGACCCGGACAGCGACGGCAACGGCAACGCCCACGGCGACTACGACGAGGACGCCCACTGCCACATCGACGCCGACGCGAACGGCTACGCCCACGAGCACACCAACCGCAACGCCTACGGCAGTAGCAACCGTGAGCGCACAAGGCGGCGCCTGTGCAGACATGGACGGCAACGGGCGGGTTCTGATCAATGACGTCCTGTTCGCAGTGCAGGCCTACTTTACGCCGAACGCGCTGGCGGATCTGGACCAAAGCGGCACGGTGACGGTAAGCGACATCCTGGGCGTAGTGGATCAGTACGGAGTCTACTGCACCCGTTGAGCAGACCCGCTGTTATGGCCTTGACTCCTCCCGCATTTGGAGTATCGAAGGGTGAAGAGTATCATGCCTACCCTGCTGTCACCTCGTTGTGAGATCAGGCCGTGCTAGAATTGAGCAGGTGCTCCCAGTACGACGGCTCGCCCTCAATGCAACGATACTCGGCGTGGCACTCCTTGCCTCTACGGGATTTCGCGACTCAATCGCGCAGGAGCACAGCGCGACACGACTGCCGGTTGCAGTTACCGTTGAAGTTTCGTCTCGGTTTGCTGATCAGCGCTTCGTCCTCACGGGCCTGATGGAAGTGACGGCAGGAGAAACGCGTGTGGAGGATGGCGTTAGTATCTTCGACCTTAGAGTGGACTCGGTGGACCTGCAGGGCGCAAGCCAGCTCGGGGTGATCTTCGTGAACGAGCGGCCCGGCGCGGATGGCAACTACGTCTCGTATGGCGAGGTGCGCGCGACGCAGCCCGGGGATCAGTTCCCTGCCTCCTCGCAGATTGATCTGTTCGCAGACGTCACCGTGCCTCAAAGCATCCTTGGCGGATCGCTGGCGTTTCACAACGAATCGGCGCTCCGTTTGACGCCGAGGCTGGACGGCGTTGAGATACCCCTAGCGTCGTGGCCGCCTCTCGGCATTGCGTACCAGCTCTCGCCGCTGCTCGAGTTCGACAATGACGGCGATGGTGCTATCGATGAGGACACCGCGGACGAAGATGCGGATGTCTACGTCGACGAGGATCGTCCCGGCCCTGATCCGGCCACGCCTGGTCTCCCTCCGGAGTGCGGCAATGACGCTGACTGCGACGGGCTCGATGGCGAGGATCCGCCTCCCGCCGCCTGCGGATCGTTCTGCGATGATGATGGGGACGGCCAAACAGATGAAGACCCGAACTGCGTTCCATTGCTGAACGAGGCGAACACGTCGCTGCCCTTGGGCGTCTGCCTGACCGACCTTCAGGTGCAGATAGCGCCCGCGACACCGAGCTTTTCGATTGCGGCTGGGGGGCCATCTCGAAAGCACCCGGCGGATGTTTTGGGACTGTTGCCTAACGCATTGAGCTCTGAGACTCAGGTTCCGTACGTGCAGATCTCTTGCGACTCGTTAGGTCTAAGCAACACTGGCTGCGACGATGGCTCGGACGGGACGCAAGATGATATTGACGGGCTCTCGTATGGTCTGGACCTAGATGGCGGCCCTGGCCTGTCTGTTGCCTTTTCGGTTGGACCTGGCGGGCAAGGAGCTCCAGGGTCTGCGGTCGAAGGGCAGTACAACTGTCCGCCGGCCAGTCCCGGCTTGGCTCCCGAAGCCGATGGGGACATCTTCGTGTCCTATCTCGGCGGCAGCAACGAGCTTCTGTTTGATGGCAACGGCCCGATTGGAGCCTGTACGGTGGGCTTCCCGCTAGGTCTGGTAGAAGCAGCTACGCGGCGAGATGATCTTGACGCGATCGGGTCTCAGAGCGTTGACTTGGTTGATCCCGACCACGACGGCGTACCGCAGGAGCCTGTCTACTTCTCACTCGCTGCGGGCTCTCCCTCCCTTGGTACGTTGGGCTTTAGCGCGGGCGATATCCTGTTCACGCAAAACGGCAGTGAGGCCGAGCTATTTGCCTCGGCAGGGGAGCTTGGCCTGGCCGCCGGCGACGATTTGGATGCCTTTTGTCTGAAAGAGGACGGCGATGGCGTTTACAGCGGAGCCGATTTGGTATATTATTC
>JBKKBW010000535.1:0-2439 GCA_046713635.1 Dehalococcoidia bacterium | reverse complement strand
GCGTGGACGCGTACGGCGACCGGACCTTTAGCAACGTGCCGGCGACCTCGTGCAGCGTGATACCGGGAAGCGCAGGTTCGATCGACGTGGCGCTGCCGATCATGCTCGTCGGGCTGATCGGCTTTAGACGCAGGCTGCGCGAGCTGTTCATTCGCCTTCAATCGCTACTGCGCGGGCCTAGCTTGGAGGGTGCGCAATGATCACGAGTATGCCGGCACGTTTCGCAATGTTATCGGTGGTAGCCGTGGCGGCCGCGCTGCTGACGGCGGTAGCGCTCATCGATCAGGACGCGCGGGTGGTGGAGAGCGCTGGCCCGTACAGCGTTGCGAATAGCACGATACGGACCAATACTCCGCGGCTAGGATCGTGCCAGCCCGGGGCGCTCTTTTCGGGCAACAGCATCTCGGCGGGTGAGGAGATAAACGGCGGGAACTTCATACAGCGGCGCTTTACCGCCCCCATCAACGACGTTCCTGGCTTCCGTGGCTGCATCGCGCCCGTGAACGGGCCGCAGTACCTCGTCATCGACAACGAGCTGTTCAAGTACGCGAACGTACACACGCAGACGACGCCTTCGCAGTACGTGGACAGCACAACACAGAACTTCAACCTGAACGTGGATAGCTGCTTCGGCTTCGCTCCATCCGATCTGATCTACGTGGGCATGGAGCGCATGCAGTGGGACACCGGGATCTGCGATGGCCCCGGGTTGATGCAGGACTACCTGCACATTATCGCGCGGCCGGATGCCACAGACTATGCGCACGGCCCGAGGGCGTTTGTGCGCGTGCACGGGCTGCTGCTGCTCGTCGGACGGGGCGGGCTGCCGAAGTTCCTGGATTTCTCAACGACGACTCCGCTGGCAACGCAAGGCATTTGCGTACCGGGCCAAAGTCCTCCATGTATGGTCATCCCACCCACGACGGACCCGATCGCGTACACGCCGGCGGCGGCGCACAATGCGGGCGCGCTCGCGCACAGCCCGGCGACGTACGCGCTCTGCATCGGGCATATCACGCAGACGGTAATGGGCGGCGACGATCTCTTGTCCGCGCGGACACGCTGCGCCGGTATTCTGGAGCCGGGCTACCTCGCAAGCGACTGCGACTCGAATGTGAACTTCTGCTACTGGCCGACGACAACAAGTGCGTTACCGCTGGTGACGCTGGCGAATGTACGACGGCGGCCAATCTTCTCCCTCTACCCATCCTGGAACCTCACAGGCGATCAGATGCCTCCGGCGTACGACGAGATTCGTGGTTTCATCGATGACGACGGTAACGGCTCGGTCACCTTCAACGATCTGCCGGTAAGCGCGACAGGGAACTGCCAGTTCTATTTCTCTCTTTCGGACACCGAAGACTTGTACCTGAGCAGCGACATGTCCATCCCGGGGATCAAGAATTTCGTGCTGGGATCGGGCGGTACGGGCACGCTGTACGTCCGGTACTTTGTGGCGCCGCCCGGCGCGTCCAACCCGTGCGGTGGCGGGCAGAACGCGCTTACGATTAACAGCCCATTTTCGTTCACGAAGGTTGATGATGTCAGCACCAACCCTGCAACGGCCCACGACACCGACCTAGATGGCTGCCCCGATCGGAAGGAGCTCGCAGGCACCATAACTGCCAACGGGCCGATGGACCAGGGCTCTGGAGGTTGGCGCGATCCGCTCAACTATTTCGACTACATGAACGCGACGGGAGACGGCCTGAACCGGGTCGATGACATCCTTGCGGTGGTCAACCAGTACTTCCTGGACGACCCGCCGAACAACATTGACCTGACGTCTACGACGGACCGCACGGCGCTGAAGCCAACAGTTTGGAGCCTGGGTAAGCCGAACGGCCAGCAGCGCGTCGATGACATCCTGGCCGCGGTGAAGCAGTACTTCCACGACTGCTAGCGAGGCGCGTGGCCACGGAGTTCAGCGCTTACTGCACTATGAGATCGGTGAGGCCGCGCTCCTGACGATCGGGGTCGTTCACCGCGGTCTGCGTGGCGGCCCGGCCATCGACGCGGAAGGTGATGGTGGCGCTGCGCTCGCAGCCGGCGACGGAGCCGGGCCCCACGACGGACAGTACGAAGCCTGAGAAGCTGCCTGTGTAGTGCGTGGAGGACACGCCGCACAGCGTATCGCCGACGTAGGCTTCGATTCGGGTACCGGGCGGAAAGCGCTCGCCGCTGCGAGCGAACGCTTCGCCCGCGAACTCGGTCACGGGTGGGAGGATACCCTCCGGCTGCGCGGTCGAGAAGGCGTCGTCGACGGTCGCTTCTGCGCCGTCGCCGGGCCAGGGAATCGGCTCGAGGGCAGAGAGCCTCTGGTCCGCGGGGAAGGTCCAGAGGAAGATCTCCGCGCCTTCTTCGCCACAACCCGCCTTCTGGGCCTCGGCGAGGATGACGATCTCGTATCGCCCGTCTTCTACCGTCGGTAGCGTGTAC
>JBKKBW010000534.1:0-19608 GCA_046713635.1 Dehalococcoidia bacterium | reverse complement strand
GTGTACGGGCGCATGGCATGCGCCCTGTTCGTAATCTGTGCCGATCTGTTCCTATCCGCGTCAGTCTGTGTCAAAAGCCGTGACCCCAAAGTGACATCAAACGCTTGGAGCTATTCCCAGCGTCGACTAGTATCACGCCATGTCAACCTGCACGACGGCCGCGCGCCTGTCCGATGATCATCCGCATACACAGAAAACGTGCTTCTTTTCCGAACGAACCCTGTCAAATGGAACGGAGCGCGGCGCTCGGCGGAACAATCAAGCGCGGAAGATTCAGCCGCGCCGCGCGGTCGCTGTTTCTATATTCAATCAAGTTCGCCGGCAGCCCCGGCGACTCACTCAATCAAGAACAATCACGAAATTCAGATACGAAATGCGGGGCTTTTTTCTTTTTTTCCGCATTCAATCAAGATCCCGCGATCGGTCCGCCGCCTACGACGGCGGGGTCGATGCGGCTTCCACCCCCAGGAACTCCTTCATCACGCGCCGGATCTCCTGCCGGTGGTCAGGCAGCCCAAGGTTGAGGTTGTAATGGTTGATCAGCCGCGCCGACGTTTCGCGCCACTCGGCCCAGCAGTCGGCGCAGATGCCCGCATGGATCGACTGGCCCAGCTCCCCACCGGTCGGCGGCGCGTCGAGCTGTTCCTTGTCGTGCTTGCACCGAATGCAGGTGATCGTCGCCATCTACGCCTCCCGAAGCCAGCGTGCGGCTTCCTTGGCATGATATGTGATGATGACATCCGCGCCAGCGCGTTTGATCGCCATAAGCGACTCCAAAACCACGCGCTCCAGATCGAGCCAGCCGTTCTGCGCTGCCGCGTGCAGCATCGCGTACTCGCCACTGACGTTGTACGCGGCCAGCGGCACGTCGAACTGCTGGCGCGCTTGCGACAGCACGTCCAGATACGGCAGCGCGGGCTTCACCATGACGATGTCCGCGCCTTCGTCGATGTCTTCCTCGATCTCGCGAAGCGCCTCGCGCGCGTTGGGCGGGTCCATCTGATAGCCGCGCCGGTCGCCGAACTGCGGCGTCGACTCGGCTGCTTCGCGGAACGGCCCGTAAAAGGCAGAGGCGTACTTCGCCGCGTACGACATGATTGGCGTCGACTCAAAGCCTTCGCTGTCCAGCGCCTCCCGTATCGCCGCGACACGCCCGTCCATCATGTCGGACGGCGCGACCAGGTCAGCTCCGGCCCGCGCGTGCGACACGGCTGTGCGCGCCAGCAGGTCTATCGAGCTGTCGTTGTCGACTTCGCCGTTGACGATCAGCCCGCAGTGCCCGTGCGATGTGTATTCGCACAAGCAGACATCGGTAACGACGGCGAGGCTTGGGTCAGCGTCCTTCAGTACCCGCACCGCCTGCTGCACGATGCCATCGTCAGCATACGCCTCCGAACCGATGTCGTCTTTGCCCGCCGGCAGCCCGAACAGCAGCACAGCACGTACGCCGAGCCCTCGCAGCTCGTCTGCTTCCGCGCCAAGCCTGTCCAGCGAGAGGTGGTGTTGGCCCGGCATCGACGGGATCTCTTCGCGCACGTCCTGTCCGTGCACCACGAAGAGCGGGTAGACGAAGTCGTCGGGCGAAAGACGCGTCTCACGCACAAGAATGCGCAGCGCCTCGCTGCCGCGCAACCGCCGGAAGCGCGCGAAGGACTGTCGCGTGGTGATATCGAAAGTCATCTACTCGCTCCGCTGCTTGCGCAGGAACGCTTCCAGCTCGCTCATCAACTCGTCGCCCGCGACGGGCGGCATGTCTGGCGTCGCGGCCTCGGTCACCCCAGAATCGATGCGCTTGTCCAGCTCCGCCAGATAGGCGCGCATCTGTATGTTCTCGGCAAGCGCCTCTTCGACTTGCTCCTCCAGCTTCTGGCTCGCCTCGCTGAGCGGCGTCAGGTCCGGCACGAACCCGAACAGCCTATCGAGCGTCTCCAGCAACGCGAGCGCGCCGCGCGGGTTCGCGGCGTCGCCGAGATATGGCGGCAGGCCGGCCCACAGGCTCGCCGCGGGCAGCCCGGCCCGCCGCAGGGCATCGTGCAGCGTGCCAACGATGCCGGTCGGGCCTTCGTAGCGGGCACGCGTCACTGTCAGGCCCTCGAGTCGATCGCGCAGGTCCTCTTCCGTCGCAAAGCCTGTGATCGGCGGCGGCCGCCGGTGCGTCGTTGCGGCGACAAGCGATCCAAGTGTTATCAGGCGCGCGCCATCGAGCCGCTGGAACAGTCCGCGGATTGCCGCCGTGAACGTTCGCCACTTAAGGTGCGGCTCCGTGCCCAGCATGAGCACGACGTCGTTCTCGGCGTCTTCACGGTTGTGAAAGAAGAAGCGATTGACCGGCCATTCCAGATCGCGCTGCCCTTCCTCAGTGATGCGGATCATCGGCCTCGCCACAGTGAAGTCGTAAAAGTCTTCAGCGTCGATGCTCGCGAACGTCTTTGCAGTCCAGGCATCGACCATGTGGCGGACCGCCAGCGTCGCCGCTTCGCCAGCGTCGTTCCAGCCGCGAAACGCAACGACAAACACCGGCTTCCTAAGCGAGGGCAGCTCGTCGATGAGGATCGTATCCATCGTGCCTATAGTATAACGGGCCTCTGGTGGCGCCACTCAGACGTCAAAAACGCCCTTGAGCAACAACCGCGCCGAGAGCGCCAACAGCGCCAGCATCAGCAACCGAAGCACCATCTTCCCGCTCAGCCGCCGGGCGATCACAGCTCCAATCTGCGCACCGGCCACGGCTCCCGCGCCCAGGGCGATGGCCTGCCGGAGCGGGTCGCCGGCAAGTGTGCCGTTCGCCAGGTGGACGATCGTGCCGCCGCCGGCCATGAACGCCAGCACAAACTGCGACGTGGCGACGGCGAACGCGACAGGGATGTGAAACAGCACGATCATCGCCGGCACGTTGATCACGCCACCGCCAATGCCGAACAAGCTAGAGGCGAATCCGACGATCAGACTAAGGACAACGCCTTGCCAGACCCTGTAACCGTATCGATACGTCACGCCGCGTTCAGTCGTGACGTTACGGATCAGGACTCCAGGCCGACCCACGAGCGGTTCGCGGATCACCGTTGCCTCTCGCTGCGTCAACAACACGATGACGATCGCGAACAGCAGGCTGCCAAACATCACGCTGAACAGGCGTTCGGGCACGTACTGCACAACAAGCGCACCCGTGATCACGCCAGGCACAGAAGCAGCCGCGAAGAGAAGGCCCGTCACATAGTCGATGCGGCGCGCACGCGCGTACGCGATCGAGCCGGAGGTCGCGTTGGCCCAAACGACAGCCAGCGAGATCGCCGTAACTTCCTCCGGTCCGTAGTCAGGAAAGAAGACGAGCAACAGCGGCACGAGAACGAAGCCTCCGCCCGCACCGATAATCGTGCCGTAGGCCCCGACAGCCACGCCGAGCAACGCCATCCAAACCAGCGTGTCGTCCACGCCGCCATGTTACGACAGCACGACGCTCTGGGCGCGGATCGACCGTAGCCTACACGCCAGCCACGCGGCGCGTGTGCCCGGCCCAGAATGGCTCCCGCAACTCCCGCTTCAGCACCTTGCCGGTTGGGTTGCGCGGCAGCTCGGCAACGAAGTCAACGGAGCGTGGGCGCTCGAAGCCACCAAGCTTGCCGCGGCAGTGCTCGATCAGATCCTCTTGCGTCGCGGTCGCGTCTTGCTTCAGCACCACGATCGCCTTCACCGTCTCGCCCCACTGTTCATCTGGGACGCCGATGACGGCTACGTCCGCGACGGCGGGGTGCTGAAAGAGCACGTCCTCGACGGTGCGCGGGTAGACGTTCTCTCCGCCCGACACGATCATGTCCTTCACCCGGTCCTGGATGAAGATGTACCCTTCGTCGTCCATGATGCCCGCATCGCCCGTGTGCATCCAGCCACCGCGCAGCGCTTCTGCCGACTCGTCGGCCAGGTTCCAGTAGCCGCGCATGAGCTGCGGCCCGCGCGCAATGATCTCACCAATCGTGCCGTTGGCGACCGGCTGGTCGTCGTCATCAACGATGCGGACCTCTGTGCCAAGAACCGGCCGGCCCGCCGAAAGGAGCAGACCCGGCTGCTCGGCGACGGCGCGCGTGTGGTCGGACGGGAAGAGGTAGCTGACCACTGCGGTCGTCTCGGTCATGCCGTACCCCTGCGCGAAGCCGCACTTGAACACCTCCATCGCGCGGCGCAGCGTCTCTTCTGCGATCGGAGATGCGCCGTAGGTGATCTGGCGCAGGTCTTTGTACTGGCGCTTCGCCACGTCCGGGACGTAGACGAGCAGCGCCTGGATCATGGCGGGAACAAGCGTGCTTGCGGCGACGCGCTCTTCGTCCAGAGCGCGCACAACCTCCGGCGGGATGAAATCGGCCTGGATAAGCAGGCACGAACCCCAGTAGACGGTCACGAACGTACTTACCGCACCTGCTGCGTGGTACATCGGCACGACGATCAGCGTTCGCTCCCCGGGCTCGCCCTTGAGCAGCATCGTGACCTGTTGCAATTGGGCCGCTACAGCGCTGTGCGTCAGGACAGCGCCCTTGGGATGGCCGGTCGTGCCGCTGGTGTACATCTGGTACACGTCATGCTCTTCTCTCACGCCCGCTGCGCGTTCCGGCGCGGCGGCCGCTTGCCTCGCGACCCAATGGCTATAGTCCTGCCAGCCTTCGATACCATCCATGCCCTCGATGTTCACTCCAACGTAGCTCTTAACGTTGGCCAGCTCCGAACGGATGCCATCGATCGCGCCAACGAACTCATCCGCGGCGATGATCAGTGTGGCACCCGAGTCGTTGATGATGAACGACCATTCATTGGCGGCCAGGCGGTAGTTGAGGGGCACCGGCGCCACGCCCGCCTTCGAACACGCGTAGTACAGCAGCGCGTACTCGATGCTGTTCTTCGACAGGATGGCGATGCGGTCGCCTGGTTCCAGTCCTGCGCCTACAAGCGCGTTGGCGAGCCGGTTCGTCTCGGCCAGAGCATCGCCATAGTTCATGCGCCGGTCGCCCTGCACGGCGAACTCCTCGTTCGGGTGCTCGCGCGCGCGATAGTCGAGAAAGTCATGTAGCCGCATAGCAGCCTCCTCCTAGCGATGTGACGTAAGGCTCATTCTACCAGGCAAGAGAGGTGAGCTTAACGCGGCGCGTCCACCAGTGCCTGTACCAAACCCTCTATCGTGTGCTCGGACGCGACAATGTCCGGCGGGCGGCTGAGCAGCTCCTCCGTTGTAGCGGCGGTCACCGGGCCGATGCAGGCGATGCGGCAGCGGCGCAGCGGCTCGAGGTCGCCATCGAGCAGCGCTACCAGGTTCTTTACTGTGGACGAGCTCGCGAACGTCGTGACGTCGATCTCGCCGGCCCGCAGACGGCGTAGCCCCTCGGCGTCTGGATCTTCCGGCGGCGCCGCGACGTAGAGCGTGACTTCGTCGACCTTGGCCCCGCGGGTGGCTAATGCATCAACGAGCACTTCACGGGCGTTCTCGGCGCGCGGCAGCAACACGCGCACATCGCGCACTTCGATGCGCTCGAACGCCTCCGCGAGGCCGTCCGCCGTGTACACCGCCGGCACAAGGTCAGGGACGATACCGCGCGCTCGAAGGGCTTCCGCAGTCCCCGGCCCAATCGCCGCCACCTGCGCCCGAACCGCACGCGCATCGAGCGAGCGAGACGCCAGGAAGCCAAAGAAGACGTCGACGGCGTTCGTGCTGGTGAAGCACACCCATCCGTACGCGCCGTCACGCATCGCATCGACGGCCCGCCCAAGCACCACCTCGTCGTAGCGGGGCACGATATTGATAGCAGGTAGCTCGATAGGTTCAGCACCGGCCGCAGCCAGCGCGCGTGACAGCTCGCTCGCCTGCTCACGCGTCCGAGTGACAAGCACACGCACTCCGAACAGCGGCTTCGTATCGAACCAGCGGATCGTCTCGCGCAACCGCACGACTTCCCCGATCACGGCAACCGCCGGCGGACGTATCAATTCGGCTTCGACCTTCGAGACGATGTCGGCCAGCGTGCCTGTGACCGTGCGCTGGCGCGGCAACGTGCCCCATTCAATCACGGCGGCCGGTGTCGAAGCGTCGCGGCCGGCGTCGACCAGCTTGTCAACGATCTCAGCCAACTGGCCGGTCCCCATCAACAGCACGAGCGTATCGACCGCCGTGGCGAGCTTCTGCCAATCGACATCCTGCTGGTGCTTCGCCGGGTCCTCATGGCCTGTGACGAATGCGGCCGACGCCGCCACGCCTCGATGCGTGATCGGGATGCCAGCGTATGCAGGCGCTGCAATTGCCGACGAGATGCCAGGTATCACCTCAAAGGGAACACCTGCGGTTGCCAAGGCTTCGGCTTCCTCGCCGCCACGCCCAAAGACAAATGGGTCTCCCCCTTTGAGCCGCACCACGGTTCTACCAGCCCGGGCTGATTCGATCAGCGCTCTGTTGATCTCGTCCTGCGTCATCGTATGCGCGTCCGGCCCTTTGCCGGCAAAGACGCGCTCCGCGGTCGCAGGAGCAAGATCGAGCAGTGTCGGATTCGCCAGCCGATCATAGATGACGACGTCTGCGTTCGAAAGAGCCTGCGCGCCTGCCACCGTGATGAGCCCAGGATCGCCCGGACCCGCCCCAACCAAAAAGACGCGGCCACCCCTCATCGAGGCGTTTGCACGAACTCTTGGGCGCCCTGTTCTAGTAGTAGCACGGCGAGCTGGGCGCCAAGCGGGCGCGCATCCTTGGAGAAGCCACTGATTTCGGCATGAAACATCGATCGTCCAGCGTCGTCCGAGATGAAGCCGCGAATGCGAGCGGTTTCGCCATCTATCTCCGCGAGCGCGCCGAACGGCAACCGGCAGCCACCACCGAGTCGCTGGAGGAACGCTCGCTCGGCTTCCACTGCCGCGCGCGCGTCTGCGTCGTCCATGGTGGCGAGCAACTCCCGCAGTTCCGCGTCATCCGCGTGCGCTTCGACGGCGAGCGCCCCCTGCCCGACCGCAGGCAGCATCTCGTCTGGCTCGAACACCTGCGATACGCGTTCAAGCAAGCCGAGTCGCTCCAGGCCCGCGACAGCTAGCACTGCCGCATCGTAGTCACCTTCACCCACCTTGCGGATGCGGGTCTCGACGTTGCCGCGGATGTCGAGCGGCTCGACATCGCTGCGCAGCGCCCGGAGCTGCACGCCACGCCGTTCGCTGCCCGTGCCGATACGCGCGCCTGCGGGAAGATCAACTAGCCGCTCGCCGTTACGCGTCACCAGGGCATCTCGCGGGTCGGCGCGCTCCGGGACCGCAGCGATCACGCAGCCATCGGCTAGCTCCGCCGGGACGTCCTTAAGGCTGTGTATCGCGAAGTCGATTTCGCGGCTGAGCAACGCGGCCTCGATCTCCTTGACGAAGACACCCTGACCGCCAATCGCCGTCAGTGATTCCGCCGACCTCCGATCACCTTCCGTGCGAATCTCGCGGACATCGATTTGGAGGCCCGGGACCTGTCCCCGCAGCTTGGTTACGACAAGCTCGGTCTGACGGAGCGCCAGCCGGCTTCCGCGCGTGCCGACGGTGAGCGTGCTTCGCGTCGTCACGCTAGTCCTCGCGCGGCTCAGCGCCGTTGGGTGACGGCTCATCATCAAGCGCGAAGAGTTCGCGCAAGGTACCCACGTAGCGCTCGCCGTCTGCGCCCTTCAGGCGCGCGATCGGGTCGTGCAGTAGCTTCTTCACCAACGCGTTCGACATCGCCTCGACAGCGGACTGCTGCTCGGCGCTTAGTTTGGGCGCGCGCTTCAGCGTCCGCGTCAACTCCGCGGCCCGCAGCGAGTCAGCCCGCTCTCGCAGTGCAGCCACAGTCGGTACGACCCCTCGTTGGCGCAGCCACGCCGAGAAGTGCTCGACTCCCCCGTCAACCACGCGCTCGACTTTCTCGATCTCCTCGCGGCGCGAGTTGAGGTTCTCTTCGACGACGGCTTGCAGGTCATCGATGTCGTACAGGTGCACCTGCGAAAATTCCCGCACCACGGGATCGATGTCTCGCGGGACAGCAATGTCGATCATGAGTAGCGGCCGCCCGTTTCGGTTTGCGACGGCTTGTGTCACCTCTTCGCGTCCGATGAGAAACTCTGTCGCCGCGCTTGAGCTAATGACGATGTCCGCATCGGCCATGGCAAGCGGCAGCCGCTCGAAAGCGACGGGTTCGCCGTCCAGCTCCGCAGCCAGCGTGCGCGCGCGCTCCGGGCGGCGATTTGCCACCAGCAAACGTGACGCGCCATTGCGAGCCAAGCTGCGAGCAGTGAGTTTACCCGTTTCGCCGGCGCTGACGACGAGTACGGTTCGCTGCGAGAGGTCGCCGAGCACCTTTCGAGCGAGGGCGACCGCCGTCGAGCTAACGGAGACCGCATTGCGACCAATCGCAGTCTCGTTCCGGGCGCGCCGGCCAACGCGGATCGCCTCGTGAAAGAGCTGCGAGAGTACGGCGTTGTGCGTTCCGGCAGCCGTTGCAGCAGAAAACGCGCCCCGCACCTGGCCCAGGATCTCGGCCTCGCCGAGCACCATCGACTCCACACCGGCCGCGACGCGAAAGAGGTGGCGGACAGCGTCCTGTTCAGCCAGGTAGTAGAAGACTTCTTCTGGCACGTCCGGCGCGTCTTTCAGCTCACGGAGCAGCGCGGTGACCGAACCCGCAGCGATAGGGTGATGGGACGCCAGGTAAACCTCAGTCCGGTTGCAGGTCGAAAGCAGGATCGCCGCACCACCGAAGCGCGGCAGCGCTCCCGACAGCTCTTCCGGCGAGAACGTGAAGCGCTCGCGCACGGCGACCGGCGCAGTCGTGTGGTTGATGCCAACAAGTGTGATGTGCATCGTTACTTCCTGCGACAGGCGCGCCCGTCACCTTCGGGCGGAGCTGGCGCGTTCAAGTCTGGCCCTCGATACTTCCTACCAGCTCCGGTATGAGCTCACCCGCGCCGAGCGCTTCAAGCAGGCGCGCCTTCGCCTGTTTGTACTTGCGTTGCGCCAGCAAGACCCGCAAGTGCTCATCGATTGCGTCTTGCCAAACTTCGACGTCCGGTTTGATGCCGCGCGAGCGCAGGTCTACACGAACTTCCGCCAGCAGCTCCGCGAGCGCCGGCATGTCCTCCGTCAGATACGCGTCCAGCTCCTCCCGCAGCCGCCGGGCTAGCGCCGGACTCGTCCCGCTCGTCGACGCGGCCAGGGTGATGTTGCCGCGCCGGATCACGGCGGGAAGGATAAAGTCGCAATTCTCGGTATCGTCCGCGGCATTCACCCAGACGCCGCGCCGTTTCCCCTCTGCTGATACGGCTGCGTTCACATTGCCGTCATCGGTCGCGACCATGACGATCTCGTAACCTTCGACATCTCCATCTTCGTAGTCGCGCTCTCGCCATGACGCAATCTTGCCACCTGCGAGCAGTTGCTTCAGGTCGTCGGTCAGCGTCGGCGAAATAATCCCGACGTGTCCATCAGCAGCGAGCAGCCCCTCGACCTTTCGCTGCGCTTCTTGACCGCCGCCTATCACGAGGCAGCGGCGGCCCTTCAGTTCGATGAAGACTGGATAGTAGCCCACTATTGCTCCTCGTGCTCGCGCCGCTCGGTCTCGCGCTCGACCGCGGCCTGGCGTTCCTGTTCGGATAGATGGATGTCGGACGGAAGGTGTCCGATCTGATTCGGCGCCCGCCGGAAGATGCGGCCAATGATCGGCCGCCCGATCATGTGTTGCAGCTCGCGCGACATCGTGCCGGCCTGTTCGAGGTAGCTCATCGGCTCTTGCTCCCCACGCGTGGCTTGGTAACCACGGGCAACGCCGGCGCTTCGTACGCCTCGGTTAGACCAATGAGCACCTGGTCCGCCAGCGTTGTGACTTGTTCATACGCATTCAGCGCGTCGGCCGCAGAGAGGCCATGCTGCTGTGTTGCTTGTTTCGTTGCGTCGTCCAGACTGCGCCGGAAGAAGATAAACGCCTCGACAGCCTGCGCCAGCGGTAAGCCGGACGAGGCTAGCTCGCGGCCATACTCCCGCCCCAGCTCCCGCGCGTCTTCCAGTAATCCGGCGCGGCGTGTACGCCGGCCCAGGTATTCCGCCGCAAGCGCCGCGAGCTTGCGTCCAAGCGGACGCAAGCGGTCGCGAGACGATTCGTCTACCGTGGCGTACCATGACGCCTCGCGCGCGGGCCGGGTGTGGAGCTGGCGTCGGATGCGCGTGACGGTGATATCGCCGAGTTCTCGATATCGCTGGCTATCGTGGCCCCCATTGAGCAATTCACGAACGTCCGGCTCGGCGAAGCGGCGATGACCGCCCAGCGTGCGAAATGCGCGCACCTGGCCGTTGTCTGCCCAGCGTCGCAGCGTCGATTCGTCCACGCCGAGCATGCGGCACGCCTGACCCAACGTGAGCCAGCGGTCACGTTCGACAGAGGCGCGAGAGGCTTCGAGAGCGGTCATGAATCTACCTAAACCTGCGCAATGGTGCGGGGCGACGTTCCTTGCCTAGATTTTAGAGTGCGGCTGGCGCGTTGGTCAAGGGTATCTACGCCAGGCCGAAGAGCGACTCTAGGCTACGGACAAGCTCCTTGCGGTGCATGACTTCCTTCGCGGCCAGCAGCACACCAGGAATGAACGAGTCGCGGCCCGACGTGTCATGGCGAATGCTCAGCGTCTGCGCAGCGCCACCGAAGATGACCTCCTGGTGCGCAACGAAGCCTGGTAGACGAACGCTATGAATCGTCAGGCCTTCCAGCTGCGCGTCACGCGCGCCTGGAAGCGGCTGCTTGTCCGGCTCGTTGCGATCGAAGGGCTTTCCGCGCGCCGCCAGCATCTCGCGCGCAGTGCTGAGGGCGGTACCGGAGGGAGCGTCGACTTTCTTGTCGTGGTGCAGCTCGATGATCTCCGCTGAGTCAAAGAATCGGCTCGCGATCTTCGCCATATGGATCATCAGGATCGCGCCAATCGCGTAGTTCGGTGCGATCACCGCTCCTACGCCACGCGTCCTGCATTGTGCGTCCAGGTCGTTAATCCAGCCCTCGGTTAGTCCCGTCGTTCCAATGACAAGCCGCACCCCACGTTCTAGCGCCGCCGGCGCGAGTATCGGCGTCCAGTCTGCATTTGTAAAGTCGATGACGACGTCGGGCTTCGCCGCGTCGAGCAGCGCCCCAGGGTCGACGCTCTGCGGCAGCGAGAGTCCGCTTGCCGAAGCGAACCTATCGTCCGTCGAGAGCTTCTCGATCATGCCAACCGGCTCGAAGTCCGGATGTTCCTCAAGACCAGCGAGGACGGCGCGACCCATGTTGCCAGTTCCGCTTACGGCTACTCGGATGGTCATCGTGCGCACAGCGTAGCACCGCCTCGGCGAGAAATGAAAACGCCCCCGGTATGCCGAGGGCGTTCATATGGTTGCGCTTGTCTTAGAAGGGCGTCGGGCCTATGGTCGGGCCTGGCCGGTTCGACGGTGATGTTCCACCAGCCGCGCCGCCGCCGCCGCGGTTACCACCACCGTAGCCGCCACCACCGCCACCGCGGTTACCACCTCCGCCACGGCCTCCGCCGTAGCCTCCTCCACCGCCGCCGCCGGGCCGGCCACCTCCGCCACGGCCTCCGCCGTAGCCTCCTCCACCGCCGCCACCGGGCCGGCTACCGCCGCCGCGGTTACCTCCGCCGTAGCCTCCTCCACCGCCGCCACCGCGGTTACCACCACCACCGCGACCTCCGCCGTAGCCACCGCCTGCAGCACCACCGGGGCGGCCGGGGTAGCCCTCACGGCGCACCGGCGCATCGGTGCTGATTCCTGCCGGTTGCGGCTCGCTGGCCTCATCTTCACCCGCAAGAACGGCGCGGCGCGAGAGATTGATGCGACCCATGTTGTCGATCTCTAAGACCTTCACCATGATCTCATCGCCCAGGGAAACGACGTCTTCGACGCTGGGCACGTGGTAGTCCGCCAACTCACCGATGCGGACCAAGCCATCCTTGCCGCCCGGCAACTCGACAAACGCGCCGAAGTCGACGATCCGCACAACCTTGCCGTTGTAAATCTCGCCGATCTCCACGTCCTTCGTCAGGCCCTCGACGATATCGATTGCGCGGCGCGCGTTCTCTTCACTCGAGGAACCTATCACCACCGTGCCGTCGTCTTCGACATCGATCGAGCACTTCGTCTCTTCGATGATCGAGCGGATCACTCGGCCACCAGGGCCGATTAGCGTGCCGATCTTCTCCACAGGAATCTGGATGCGATACATGCGCGGCGCCCACTGCGACAGCGATTCGCGGGGAGCGTCCATCGTGTCCTTGATCTTCCCAAGGATGAACATCCGCGCGTCCCGCGCCTGTGCAAGCGCCTGCTGCAGCACGGCCATCGTGATGCCCTTCACTTTGATGTCCATCTGGAGTGCCGTGATTCCGGCTTCGCTCCCAGCCACCTTAAAGTCCATGTCGCCCAGATTGTCCTCAAGACCGGCGATATCTGTGAGTACTTTGAAGTTACCCTTCTCGCCCATGATTAGCCCCATTGCGATCCCAGCGACAGGTGTCTGGATCGGGACCCCTGCGTCAAGCAGCGCGAGAGTGCTTCCGCAGACGCTCGCCATCGAAGTGCTGCCGTTGCTGGATAGCACTTCAGAGACAATGCGTATGGTATAGGGAAAGTCTTCCTCGGCTGGTAGCACCGCTTCAACGGCACGTTCCGCCAACGCTCCATGCCCTACGTCCCGGCGGCTCGGCCCTCGCATTGGCCGTGTCTCGCCCACCGAGAATGGAGGGAAGTTGTAGTGGTGCAAGAACCGCTTTTTCTCCTGCGGCGAAATGTTGTCCAGCTTCTGCTGGTCTCCGAAAGAGCCGAGCGTGAGCACACTCAGCACTTGCGTCTGACCGCGCGTGAATAGACCGGTGCCGTGTGTGCGAGGCAGTAGGTTCACTTCGCATGAGATAGGTCGGATTTCGGTCGAGTTCCTTCCGTCGGGGCGCACATCCTTGTCCAGGATGGAGGAGCGCACAGTATCCTTAACGACAGCGTCGAGCGCTGCCGCGATCTCGCTGACGTCATACTTGTCGCCGAACTTCTCGACGAGTTCTTGGCGGCGCGAATCGAGGCCGCCTTGCCGTTCTTCTTTGGCAGCCGCCAGCAACTCGTCGAGGCTGCTTTCCAGCTCACCCTGAACCTTCTTCTTAAGATCCGGAGCGACCTGCGCCGGCTCGAACTCGATCTTCGGCTTCGCTACCTTGGCGATCAACTCATCCTGGAGCGCAATGATGTCCTGGTTGACGTTTTGAGCAAACTCCAGCGCTTCCAGCATGACATCTTCCGGCACCTGCTTGGCGCCGGCCTCGACCATCATGATCGCGTCACGGGTTCCGGACACAACCAGATCCAGCTCGCTGTCTTCCATCTGGTCGTAGGTCGGGTTGATGATGAACTCGCCATTGATCCGCCCGATCCGCACGGCTGCGACAGGGTCCGCAAAGGGAGCTCCGGAGATAGAGAGGGCGGCCGAAGCGCCGATAGTGCCTAGGACGTCCGGGTCGTGCTCGCGGTCCGATGACAAGAGCGTCATCACGACCTGCACGTCGTTCCGGAAGCCTTTCGGGAACAGGGGCCGGATCGGCCGGTCAGTCAGGCGGCTCGCCAGAATCGCATCGTTGGTCGGCCTGCCCTCGCGCCGGAAGAAGCTGCCCGGGATCTTACCGATCGCGTAGAGGCGCTCCTCGAAGTCTACGGTCAGCGGGAAGAAGTCGATGCCTTCGCGTGGTTTGTCGCTCACGCAGGCGACGGCCAGTATCACCGTATCGCCATAGCGCACAAGCACCGAGCCGTCGGCCAGACCGGCCAGCTTGCCGGTCTCTAAGGTGAGTGTCTTGTCCCCAATAGTACGTTCGAATGTTTCCGCCATAAGGCGTCAGTTACCCTCCGTTGTCTTGAGATTCGGGCCTCAGCCCGTTCATGACCGCGCGCAGTACCGGGAGGTCTGGGCGTTCGGTTTCGTCGTTTGCGTTCGCATTGGGGCCCATCATCTGTGGGCCGGGAGGCTTGCGAATCGCCTCCGCGTGGTGCTTGGTCTCTCTGTCTCCTCTCCGCGTACGGAAAGGCCCCCGTCTACTTGCGGAGGCCCAGTTTGCTCAGGATGGCGCGGTACCGCGAGATATCATTGCGGTTGAGGTACGCCAACTGGCGTCGACGCTGTCCGACCAGCTTCAGCAGGCCACGCTCAGAGTGGTAGTCCTTCTTGTGCGCGCGCATATGCTGGGTGAGCTCGTTGATTCGCCCGGTGAGTAGGGCGATCTGGACCTCCGGTGATCCGGTGTCCCCGTCGTGGCGAGCGTGTTCGCTAACGGTTTCTGTACGAGCTTGCTTTGTTGGCATCTTGCTTTGCCGGGGAGGATGCCTGTGGTATCCTCGCGTTCGACGCCCTGAGTCTACCATGCGACGCCCACGGCGCGCTAGTCGCCCAGGGGAATCCTGGCTAGAGGGCCCAAACAGCGTCGGCGGACCGGCTTCCAGAGCCAAGGAGGGCCATCCTCATTCGACGTATCGCCGTCGTAACAGATAGCACTTCGTGTATCCCGCCTGAGCTCGCTGCAGACCTCCAAATCGAGACCATCCCGCTCTTCCTCACGTTTGGCGACGAGGCGTACCAAGACGGCATGTCTGAGCGGGCGAGCGAATTCTACGAGCGCCTCCGGACGACGCAGCAGCCACCGACCACAGCGGCTCCTTCGCCCGGCGCGTACGCCGAGGCGATCCTCCGCGCCGGAGCGAACGTCGAGGCTGTCTTGGCCATCACCGTCTCACGCCAGTTCAGCGCCATGTACGATGCCGCGGCCCAGGGCGCGGCCATCGCCCGGGAGCAGGCTCCTCAGCTCGACATCCGTGTGCTCGATTCAGGGGCGGCAGCCATGGCCCAGGGCTTCGTTGTGGTCGAGGCAGCGCGCGCGGCAGCGAACGGCGCCTCGATCGAAGATGTCCTCCAGCGCGCCGAAGAAGTCATGCCTCAGGTGCAGCTCCTCGTTGTCCTCGATACTCTGTTCTACCTCGGACGGACTGGCCGCGTACCGCGCCTTGCTGTTTGGGCGTCCTCACCTCTCCAGCTCAAGCCAATTGTTGAGTTTCACCGCGGTTCGTACCGGCCAGTAACCATGGTGCGGACCATGCGGCGGGCGACTGACAAAGTCCTTCAGGTGCTTCAGCAGCGCGTCCGCGGGAAAACGCTGCACATCTGCGTGCAGCACACCAACGTGCCGGACGCTGCCCAGGCGCTGGCGCAGCGCGTAGCCGACTCGCTTCAACCGAAGGAGCTGATGGTGCGCGAGTTCACGCAGGTCATGGGTGTGCACACGGGGCCAGGGCTGCTGGGTTTCTCGTTCTACACGGAGTAGGCCCGCTCGCGGCAATGTCACAACTTGGAAACACTGCCCGCTAGCTCGAAAAAACGCTTATGTCCTATACTTCTCAACACATGTTAACGAGTGTGGCCCGAACCCGGCTCGAACGAGACGGAGCGCGCATCCTAGCTGGAGTCGACGCGAGGCCATCGGCCGCGCCGGTGCTGCTTGTACTCACCGGCCTGCCGGGGACCGGTAAGACCCACATCGCGAACGAGTTGGCCCGTCGTACTAACGCCGTCGTTCTCGAGAGCGATGCCGTCCGAACGCTGTTGTTCCGCGAGCGGCGGTACACGCGACCAGAAAACAGGCGCGTGTTCGCGGCTCTCCACGCCGCGACCGACGTGCTCCTGGCACAAGGCTCAACCGTCATCGTCGATGCCACGAACGTTGCTGAGAGGGAACGGGCGCCGCTCTACGAGATAGCGGAGCGGCGAAGCGTTCGGCTGATCCTGGTACACGTGACCGCCCAGGAGCAGATCGCGCGTGAGCGGCTCGAACGGCGGAGAGCGGGCGGCGCATCGCACTCACAAGCAGACGTTGGTGTCTATGAGCGGATGCTGTCACGGGTCGAGCGGATCCAGCGCCCGCACTACGCAATCGACACGTCAGAGAACATCGAGCCGGCGCTGGATGCCCTGGCAAAGGAGATGATGCAGCCGTGACAAGTAGAGCTTCTCGCAGGGCGCAGCGCAGCAGCGCGCGGAGCCGCCGCACACCTATGAAACCGCAGGGTTCGCGCAGCGTGAACGTGCCATGGGTACCCATTGCCGTTGCGGTGGGTGTCCTCCTGATCGTTGGTTTGGTCGTCTACTTATTCATCCAGTCCAACCAGGACGATCCGCCCGACAACGAAGCCGCGCAAAGGATTGAATGTAACCTCGACGCCTCCGGCGAGTGCGTGATCCCCCCTGAGGACCCTTCTCCCGGCCTGCCTGGCGAGTGGGTTGATCTTCCAACAGCGTGGGCAGAGGGCGACGTGCTCGCCCACTACGGCGAGCAAGGCGGTCTAGAAGCACCCAACACTAACTCTCACGTTTCGCGAGATGTTGACTACACAGACGTGGGGCTGCCGCCCGTTGGGGGCCCCCACTGGGGCCAGGGCCGCTGCGGCGAGGATCCCGCAGATGCTGCGGCTTTCTGTGGCCCTGTCCCGTGGGGTATCTATCGCGAACCCTGGCCGGCCGAGGCGCTTGTCCACAACATGGAACACTCCGGCGTTGTCGTTTGGTACAACTCCGACGACACCGAAGTTCGCGGCCAGCTTGAGGATTGGGTTTTGGACTTCGACGACAGCGGCAAACTGGTTGTTCTGGCGCCCTACCCGGACATACCGGCTGACACCGTTGCCCTCACCGCTTGGGCGCGACGCGACGTGTTCCCAGTCAGCGAAATGACGGAAGACAGAGTGAAGGACTTCATTAACAAGCTCGCTTGTCACTTCGATCCCGAGGGCTTCTGTTAGGGTCCCGGCTCACACGTTGCTGGCGTCCGCTGCCGTCCTTTCGGGCGGCAGTAGTCTTTCCGCGGCACTCCGAATCGCCGTGTAGCCCCAGCGCTGGAGCGCGATAGCTACCAGGAGCCCGAGCACGGCCGCGCCTAGTCCGCCAAAGGCATCGAGCACGTAGTGATTCGCCGTGAACAGGATCGCGAAGAACTGGGCCGCGGGCATCAGCAACGCGACCAAACGCAGCCAGATGCTGCTCGTCGTCCAGAACAGCACCCCGCCAACCAGCACCGCCCAGCCATAGTGCAGACTGGGCATGGCTGCATACGGATTGACGAACGGCGCCGTCGAGTCGGCCTGGTAGCTCACGTTCGAGTACAGCTTCAGCGTGTCGACGAACGCATAGCCGTGTTCGGCGAGGAGGCGCGGAGGCATGACCGGGAAGAACTGGTAGACGACGAGCGCGATTGCCCCGGACGCCAGGACCGCGTCACGCGCGACAGTGTACTCGTGCCGGTGGCCGAAGAAGTACATCCATAACCCGAGCCCGACAATGAGCGGGAAGTCCATCCAGAAATAGACCTGGTTGAAGAGCTGCGCCAGCGCTTTGTGATCGGCGACCGCTTCGTTGAAGCTTAGCTCCCAGTACAGCCCCGTTTTCTGCTCGATCTCGATGATCCGAACCGCATGGCTGAGCGCCTCGGCTTCGTGGTCGACAACGCCGCCGCGAACGATGAAATAGAGGAGAAATGCGATCGCGACGAGAAGTATCTCGAAAACATCGCGGTAGGCGCGCCGTTGGGCGAGGCCATCGATGAGCCTGCGGGACGCGTCGCCGATCGCCACAGCCTTCCCTCCCGCTGGGAGTAAAACACACGCTATGATGCGTTCGCCATGGCCGGGAACGAACGCCAGGACATCAGCAGCGGCCGGCCTTGGGAATCGATCGCCGGCTACTCGCGGGCCGTCCGGGTTGGCAGTCAGGTCTTCGTTTCGGGCACGACGGCGTCGGACGCAGACGGCAATGTCGTTGCGCCGGGTGACCATATGGACAGGCGGTGCATTGCCTCCGCATGATCCAGGCAGCTCTGGAGGAGGCTGGATCGAGCATGGCGGACGTCGTTCGCACGCGGATGTTCGTCACGGATATCTCCCAATGGGAGGCCGTTGGCCGCGCCCATGCCGAGTTCTTCGCTGACATCCGGCCCGCGGCCACCATGGTCGAGGTCCAGCGCCTTCTCTCGCCAGAGATGGTCGTTGAGATCGAGGTGGACGCGGTGATCACGAAGGGATAGGAGAGCCCTATGGAAATTCGAGTCGAACGCGGAGACATCGCGCAGTCCAACTCACCGGCGATCGTCGTCAACCTGCTCGAGGGCGTCACCAGCCCGGGCGGCGGTACAGGCGCTGTGGACGCGGCGCTGGACGGGGCGATCTCGCGCGTCATCGCCGACGGCGACTGTCGCGGCAAGGACGGCGAGGTGACGCTGATCCACGCGCTGGGTAAGATCTCGGCCCCGCGCGTTGTCGTTGCCGGCCTGGGCAAGTCCGAGAAGTTCACACTCGACAAGGTCCGCAGCGTCTCGGCAGGCGTGGCCCGCTACCTGCGCCGCGCTCGCTGCGACAGCGCAGCGACGATCACGCATGGCGCGGGCATCGCCGGCCTCGATCCAGAGGCGTGCGCGCAGGCCATCGCGGAAGGCACCATCATGGGCCTCTATCAGTTCAAGCGGCACAAGAAGCACGACGAGGACGCGGTCGACCTCAAAGAACTCGCCCTCGTCGAGCACGACGAGTCGCGCATCGACGCGCTCCGGCGTGGGGTCGAACGGGGGGTCTCTCTTGCCGAAGCGGCCAACTTCGCGCGCGACCTGGCGAACGAGCCGAGCAACGTCCTCACTCCAACCGAGCTGGCCAACCGCGCCGAAGCCTGGGCGAAGGACGCAGGCCTTGAGTGCGAAGTCTTCGACAAGGCCTGGATGGAGCAGCAGAAGATGGGCGCTCTGCTCGGTGTCGCCCAAGGGAGCGCGCAGCCGCCGAAGTTCATCGTCATCCGTTACAAGGGCGGCGGCTCGACTCATCTCGCACTTGTCGGCAAAGGCATCACGTTCGACACCGGAGGCATATCGATCAAGCCTGCCGCCGGCATGGAGGAGATGAAGGGCGACATGTCGGGCGCGGCTGCCGTCATCGCAGCTATGGGCGCGATCGCGCGGCTCAAGCCAGCAATCAACGTTACCGCCATCGCGCCCTGCACGGAGAACATGCCCAGCGGCACGGCGATCAAGCCGGGGGACGTCCTCTATGCGATGACCGGCACAACGATCGAGGTGCTCAACACGGATGCCGAAGGGCGCCTGATCCTGGCCGATGGCCTCGGCTATGCCATGCAGCAGGCCCCCGACGCAATCGTCGATGTAGCGACGCTAACCGGAGCGGTCTCCGTAGCGCTCGGCAACGTCGCGATGGGTGCGATGTCGAACAGCGCGCCGCTCTACCAGCGCGTCCAGAGCGCTGCCAGCGCCGCCGGTGAGAAGGTCTGGGAGCTGCCAATGTTCGACGAGTACAAGGACCAGATCAAGAGCGACGTTGCCGACATCAAGAACACCGGCGGGCGCGGGGCAGGCTCGATCACTGCGGCGTTCTTCCTCAAAGAGTTCGTCGGCGAGACGCCCTGGGTCCACCTGGACATCGCGGGCGTCGATTTCTACGAGAAAGAGAAGGGCGTGATCGTAAAGGGCGCCAGCGGCATCCCCGTACGCACCCTCGTCCATCTAGCCCTCGACCTTGCGGAGACACCAC
>JBKKBW010000533.1:0-1664 GCA_046713635.1 Dehalococcoidia bacterium | reverse complement strand
GCCGTGTGGCCTGCCGCTCTGCGGGGTGCGTGCTGCGGTCTAGCGGCCGCCGCTGCCCGCCGCTTCGACGGAGTTGTGCGCGTCGCGCATGTGGTCGCCCGCTTCGCGCGAGGTCGGGAACTCTTGGCCGCATTCGCCGCAGTTGACCGGCTTCTCGACGACGGGCTCCGCTGGTTCGTCGCCGTTGCTGCCGCCTGCGACCTTCTTCGCCTTGGTGGTGCGCTTGCCAGCCTTCGGGGCCTTCTTGGCCTTCGTGGCGGCTTTGGCGGCCTTCGGCTTCGCGGCCTCGGGCTTCTCCGTGCCCTCGACGGCCCAGAACCGCCAACCGTTGCACGCGACGCCGCCCATGACGGCACTCCCTGCCGCCGATGGGCTGGTGTAGTCCTTGCCGCCATGGACCCGGTACACCAGTTTGCCGTCTTCGTCCTTGACCACTGTGCAGCGGTGGTCCCGCTTCTTGTACCGCGCTACCAACACGGTCCCCGGCTTCAGGTTGCGATCTTCGATGCTCATTGAGCACCTCCTTTCTTTTGGTAGAGCGATATATCGCTCTGAAGCCGCGTGATAGCAAGCGATTCTGTGGAAGTCCGCGAAGATTTATCAATCGGTCTGTACGCGTCGGGGCGACGCTATTCTCCCATAGTGTCACCCGTTCCGAATGGCCGTTCGATGTGCCGCCGAGGCGGCAAATAGGCTGAGATATCGCTTGACTATACGCCGCCGCAGAGTGATATATGGACACGCAAAGGAGAACGCGACCATGACCCAGAAAATCCAGACCCTCGGCAAGTTCCACCACCTCGGCAACGCCAGGTCGTTCGCCCTGCGTTGCCACAAGATCGCGATGATCGTGCACGGCGATGACATGCTCTTCTGGGTGGTCACCCCTGCGGTCGGTGAGCGCCTCGTGCGCGGCGGTTACGAGTACGCCGACGTCTAGCGAGGAGTAGAGACATATGGCCTGGCGACCGAACGATCTCATCACCGAAGGCGCACTCGCCTTCAACAACGACGGCAGCGTGAAGGGCACCGCGATCTTCAACGGGCTTGCCCGCCCGGTGAAGTTCGACCTGACCGACTGCCCACACGAGCTGCGCGGGACGCTGCTCACCTTCCGGTCCACTGATGGCCGCAACGAGCACCACCTCTCAGACGACGACGTCCGACCCGCCTCCGAGTTCATGCAGGGCTTCGCACTGCTCCAGCGCGGCAGCGTCGAGCGGATCGACATTGAACCGCAACACCTGACGCTCGCGTGGGACAGCGAAGCGAACCAGCGCATCTGCCTGGAGTTTGGCGCGACGTACACGCACAGCCGCGTCACCAATTAGCCGCCCACCTTCTCCGCCTTCGAGCCTGTAAACGCCTCCCACCGGGCCACAACCACGTCGACGTATTTCGGGTCGAGCTCCAGCCCGTAACACACCCTTCCCGTCCGTTCCGCCGCGATCAGCGTCGTGCCCGAACCGAGGAAGAGATCCAGCACCACGCTGCCCTGCTTGCTGCTGTTCCCGAGGGCGCGTTCGACAAGTTCCAGCGGCTTCATTGTCGGGTGGAGCGGCGAGTCGCCGGGACGCGTGATGCTCCAGACGTCTGACTGGTCGCGGTCGCCGCACCAGTACGCCTTGGCCCCTTCCCGCCAGCCGAACCAGATCGGCTCGTAG
>JBKKBW010000532.1:0-3190 GCA_046713635.1 Dehalococcoidia bacterium | reverse complement strand
GCGCGTGCTGTTTCCGTTCGGTACGAAAGAGCCGCCGTGACAGCGAGGAGGGCCAGCGCTACGGCCGCCAGCGCCAGAACGAACACATTTCTATGAACTGTAATGTGGTTAGCCATCGTGGCCTCCTCTTCGATGCGAGGGCTGTAGTGGCACACGCCACCGGACATCTCAAGTGTACTCCGGTGCGTCAGCCTGTTAAGCGCGGTACCGTTTCCAGCGCCAAGTGCCCGCCTAGCTACAATCGTGGAAGTACTGCTTCACCTGGTTCAAGATGTCATCAACGCGCTGGAGCCCGTTTGGCGGACCGAGGTTCCACACACTCGCGCCGATGAACGTCCGATCCGTGTCTTGCGTATAGCCGGGCTCGCCCTGATCGATGAAGTATTGGTCGCGTACCGCCAGTACGTCATCGATGCGGTTCACGCCATCGTGTGTGGGGTTGAAGTAGTCCCACTCGTTCAGGAAATTGCGCTGCCCGCCTGCTAGGGCGCTTGGCCCAGTCTCGCTGGCATCTGGACAGCCGTCACCGTCTGTATCGCCGGGATAGGCCTGCGGCGCGACGCAATTGATCGTCAGCGTCTCGTTCGGGCCCGACTCGACGTGCGTCGTGCCGTCGCTGTCAATGAGCAGCGTGTCCGCTGGGCCGTGCACCAGCGTTATGTTGCCATCGGCAGTGCACTGGAAATCTGCCGTAACTATGATGCCCAGGAATGTCACAGGCGGGCCTTGTAGTACCGTGCACCCGACGTTGACAAAGCCCGGACTCGAGGGCGAGGCGGCTTCGCCTACACAGCCTGGCCACACCGCGTCGATGTTGTCCATCGAATCGACGCCGGAAAATGTCATCGTGACGCCGTTCGCGTCGTAGTCAAGCGCTGGACCCAAGGCGTCTAGGTAGACCTTCGCGTGCAGGATGGCGCCGAGCGGGGCTGAACACGTGGTGGCTCCTCCATTGGTGTCACACGCAGCGCCCAGCGTTGGATCCGTGTCGACATCGAGGTAGAAGACCAGCGGGCAGCTCGGGCACGGCGTTGGCGTGACCGTTGGGGTCGGCGTCGCCTTCGATACTGCAACAACGACATCCTGCGGCATTGTGTGGCAGTTGCAGATACCCTGACCTCCAACGTTGCCGTTACCAATCTGCCCCCTCGCGTTCCATCCCCAACACTTCACTCCGCTGCTGATGATGGCGCACGTGTGGCGGCCACCCGCAGAGATCGCATCGGCGGCCGGCACGCCGAACACGCCCTGAGGCGTGAGAACGTAGCTAGTCATGCCATCTCCCAGCTCGCCGTGGAAGCCTCCGCCCCAGCACGCCAACCCGATCGCTGTCAGCGCGCACGACTGCCCGGAGCCATCTGTGGTCGTGTCGCCTCCCGCTGTGATGGATGTTACGCCGCCCGAAAGACCAGAGACATCCACCGGGGTCGAGCACGTGACATTGCACGCCTGCCCATCGCCCAGTTGACCGCTATCGTTCGCACCCCAGCACTTGGCGGCGCCACCGGACGTTCGCGCGCAGGAATGCTGGAAGCCAGCGCTGACCTCCGCCACGCCTGACGACAACGTCGAGACGTTGACAGGGACGCTGCTGGATGTTGTTGTGCCGTTGCCAAGCTGGCCCTTGAAGTTCTTCCCCCAGCACTTCGCGCCGCCAGTTACGATAGCGCACGCATAGTCCCCTCCGGCGTCAATGTCGCCGGTGCCGCTTGCCAGACCGATGACGTTTACGGGCGTCACACTATCAGTCGTGGTGCCGTTGCCTAGCTGGCCGTGCGCGTTTCGCCCCCAGCACTTCGAAGCTCCCGACGAGGTGCGAGCGCACGTGAACATCTCTCCTGCGCTCACTTCCGCAACGTTCGATAGCGAGGAAACGCTGACTGGGGTCGAGCGCCGCGTTGTTGTTCCATCCCCGAGCTGACCGAAGTTGTTGTCGCCCAGCACTTTACTGCCCCGGTCGTCAGCCGCGCGCACGTGTGAAACGATCCGGCGGACACTGAAGAAACGCCGCTCGTCAGACCGGAAACTTGGACCGGCACGGGACACGTTGCTCCGCAGGCCTGGCCGTCACCGAGCTGGCCATCGACGTTCCAGCCCCAACACAGCACGCCTCCCCCGGTCGTCACGGCGCAGGTGTGGTACCCGCCTGCCGAAACCGACGCGTACCCGCTTGCGGGGTTCGCGCGCGCATGGTCCGTGGACGACGAGAGCACGGCGACAGCGACCAGCGCGGCCAACGCAACGCTCGCTAGCACGAAGAGGAAGAGCCCTCTATTGTTCAGCAGCGTGCTTACCATCGATCGCCTCCGTTGGGAGCGCGGGGCTGTGGCGGCAGATACCCCACCAGACCTGTCTAGTGTACACCCGAATGCCAGCCCGTCAAGCGCAGTAGAACGGACTGCGCGATCCCCGAAGGCCAGGCTTCAGCCTGGCAAGTGGCTCCGCGCAATCGTGGTAGTCCTGCCTCGCTAAGCCCCGAACCTACGCGTCAGGCACAGCGTTCATCGACTTCTGGTAGCCGGTGACGAACGGGTTCGCGAGCCACGATGTGAGCTCGCAATCGTCCGCGCGCTCCGGCAGCGCCTTCAGCATGTCCGCGGTGTGGATCGGATCGTGCTGCGCCCAACCGATAAGAAACGCCTTCAGCGGAAAGTCCGCTTCGCCGCGCTTCGGGTCGGTGAAGTGCATGAGGCGGCTCACCTGCTCTTCGGTTAGGCGGCCGAGCGCTTCGATCAGTTGCTCACGGTTCGCAGCGGCCTCAGCGAAGATCTCTTTGATCGGCCACTCGCGCCGTTCGGCGACCTGCGCGTCGTTCCACGCGTCGAGGCTGAACGGCGCGCCGTCCGCGTCGAGCCGCATGTTGATCTGACCGCCACTCTCCACGACGCCGATGAAGCTTGCGAACGTGATATCGAGCGTCGCGAGGTGCGACGCAAAGTCCTTGACGATCCACGCGCTGTCAGGCACCGGGCGCGCAAGTTCTTCCTCGGAGAGCGAGTAGCAGAACTCCTCAAACTTCCGTCTGTTCTCACGAATGACCGGTATAACGCGCTCGACAGTGCCGTCCATGCGCGTCCCTACCCTCGATAGCGCCGCAGCGCGATCGTTGCGTTCTGCCCACCCAGGCCGAAGCTATTCGATAGCACAACGTCCACCTCATGCTTCCGCGCCTCGTTCGGGACGTAGTCCA
>JBKKBW010000531.1:0-2426 GCA_046713635.1 Dehalococcoidia bacterium | reverse complement strand
CCGATGAAGGAGAACGACCGCGTGCTGATGAACTTCCCGGCCGCCAACCGCGACCCGTCGAAGTTTGTTGACCCTGACAAGGTTATGCTTAACCGCGAAGTGAACCCGCACATCGCGTTCGGCGTCGGCATTCACCGCTGTGCCGGCTCGAACCTCGCGCGCATGGAGATGCGCGTGTCGATAGAGGAGTGGCTGAAGCGCATCCCGGACTTCCGCCTCGAGGATCCCGACGCCGTAACGTGGGCCGGCGGACAGGTACGCGGCCCGCGCACGATGGGCGTCGTGTGGCCGTCGTAATGCGCATCCGCGTCGACGGCGAGAAGTGTCAGGGGCACAACCGCTGCTGGGACATCGTACCCGAGTTGTTTGACATCGACGAGATGGGCAACGCACACGAAAAGAACGAAGGCGCCGTTCCGCCAGAGTCTGAGGAAAAAGCACGGCTCGCGATAGCCAACTGCCCGGAGCGCGCCATCTTCACGGTCCGCGAAAAGAAGTAGCCAGTCCTTCGGCTTGACTTCACAATCACGGCCAGCTACATAGTTGGCCGTGGCCGATCGTTGGGCGGAAGTTTACAAGAGGAAGCTCAAGTCCCCAGAAGAAGCCGTCGCGCTGATTCCGGACGGCGCCAGCATTATCCAGCCGATCGTTGCCGGCGAGCCGCCAGCCATTCTTGCCGCAATCGCTGACGCAGCGCGCGCCGGCAAGTTCACTAGCTTGACGATGCGGGCCCTCCTGCCATTCGCCGGCACGAAGGCGACGGTGCTTCAGCCGGACCTGCGGGGTGTCATCCACTGGGACTCTATGTTCGCGGGCGGCGCCGACCGCGCCTTTATCGAGACGGGTGAGGCCTGCTTTACGCCCAACTACTTCCACCAGGTGCCACGCCTCGTCTCGGAGTTCATCCACATCGATGTCTGCATCGCGCGCGTCTCGCCCATGGATGCGCACGGCTACATGAGCCTCGGCGTCGCTATTGACTACACGTCGACGGCGGCGCGCGTCGCCAAGATCCTGCTGCTCGAGGTCGACGAGTACATGCCGCGTGTTCACGGCCGTTCGTTCATCCATATCGACGAGGCGACCGCCGTCATCGAGAACCACGTCCCGCTGCCCGAATTGCCGCCGGCGCCCGTGCGGCCTGAGGACGAAGTCATCGGCGGGCTAATCGATGAGATGGTGCCCGACGGTGCCACGATTCAGTTGGGAATCGGCGGCGTACCTAACGCGGTCGCCCGGCATCTCATGAACAACAAGGACCTGGGCATCCATTCAGAGATGTTCACGGACAATATGGTCGATCTCATAGAGGCAGGCGTAGCAAACGGCGTGCGCAAGACGCTCCATCCGCGCAAGGCAGTCTTTACGTTCGCGGCGGGTTCAGAGCGCATGTACCGCTTCCTGGACGACAACCCGCTCTGTGAAGGCCATCCCGTCTCGTACACGAACGATCCAGCAGTGATCGCGCAGAATAACCAGCTCATCTCCGTCAACGCGGCGATCGAAGTCGACCTGACGGGGCAGGTCTGTGCCGAATCGATTGGGCCGCTGCAGTTCAGCGGCACCGGCGGCCAGGCCGACTTCGTGCGCGGCGCCTTTAACTCGCCGGGCGGCAAGAGCTTCCTCGCGCTCTACTCCACAGCGAAGTCCGCCGAAGTCTCCCGCATCGTACCGATGCTCACGCCCGGTGCTGCCGTCACCACGCCGCGGCAGGATGTGCACTACATCGTCACGGAGTACGGCGTTGCCCTGATGAAGGGGAAGTCAGTCCCAGAGCGCGCGAAAGCTTTGATCGGGCTGGCCCACCCCAAGTTCCGCGATTCGCTCACGGAAGAAGCAAAGAAGCTCAAGTACCTGTAGTCACGGCTAGGCCGTGGCTGCGCTCGTCGCTACAATACCCGCACCATGCCCAAGGTTCTTGTCACCGACCCGATCGCCCAGGAGGGCGTCGACTTCCTTCGTCGCGAAGTAGATGTCGATGTCAAGCTGAAGCCGTCTCCTGACGAGCTGCTGGGCATCATTGGCGGCTACGATGGTCTCATCGTCCGCTCCGAAACGAAGGTGACGCGCGCTGTCATCGGGGCCGGCAAGCTGCTCCAGGTCATCGGGCGCGCAGGCTCCGGCGTGGACAACATCGACCTCGACGCGGCGACCGAGCGCGGTGTGCTCGTTGTCAACGCGCCGCAGGGCAACACAATATCCGCTGCCGAACACGCGATCGGTCTGATGTTCGCGCTTGCTCGAAACCTACCCGAGGCGAATGCGTCCCTGCGGGCAGGGAAGTGGGAACGCCAGCGCTTTCTCGGCACCGAGCTGCGCGGCAAAACGCTCGGCCTGCTCGGCCTAGGTCAAGTTGGCAGTGAGGTCGCCCGGCGCGCGCGCGGCCTCGACATGCGAGTCGTCGCTTGCGATCCGTTCCTCCCGCC
>JBKKBW010000530.1:0-1839 GCA_046713635.1 Dehalococcoidia bacterium | reverse complement strand
CCACTTCATCGATCGTGAGCTAAAGGCCCTGGACGAGAACGGCGTGCGCTTGCGCCACCTCGGTAACTTGGAACCTCTTTCGCCACAGTTACAGAAGCGCGTTGAGGACGCTGTCGAACAGACGAAGACTAACGTGGGGATAACGGTAAACGTCGCGTTCAACTACGGCGGCCGTCAGGAAATCGTCGATGCTGTTCGCAAGATCATTGACGATGGCGTACCAGCGAAGAGGATCGATGAGACGCTTCTCACCTCGTACCTGTACACGGCAGGTCTGCCCGATGTCGATCTTGTCATTCGTACGGCAGGCGAGATGCGACTCTCGAACTTTCTCCTGTGGCAGACCGCGTATGCGGAATACTATTCGACGCCTGTGTACTGGCCAGACTTCGATATGCAGGAGATCGAGCGCGCATTTCAAGCCTTTAGTCAGCGCGAGCGGCGTTTCGGCGGTCTTCTCGACGGCGACGCGTCGAACGGCAATGGACGCCGCCGCGGGCGTCCTCGCTAGCGCCCAATGCTTACCCAGCGCGTCGCGAGCGCGGCCGTTGGAATCCCGATTATCGTTCTGCTCATCTGGGCCGGAGGGCCCTGGTATACCGCAGCCGCCTGTCTGATCATCCTTGTCGCCGCGTACGAGTTCCAGGCGCCACACTACGGCGGTATGGCGCCGCTCGCGCTGTTATCGGCAGCGCTCGCGACGGCCATCGTCGCCGGCGCGAACGTCGGGGAGGACTGGGTGTTGTGGTTCACTGTTGGCGCAGTGATCATCCCCCTTGTCTGGGTAACACTGTGCGCCGACCCGGGCTCCGCGCTCGCCGATTGGCAATGGGCCGTAACGGGCGCGCTCTATGTGGGCCTGCTGGGCGCCCACATCGTTCTGTTGCGGGAGCTTGTCGACGAAGGGGACTGGGTGTACATAGCAGTCTTCGGGACGTTCGCAGCCGACGCCGCGGCATTCTTCGTTGGACGCGCAATCGGTAGCCGCAAGCTGGCGCCGACGATCAGTCCGGGTAAAACCGTGGAGGGGACGCTCGGCGGCATCGCCGGGGGCTTCGCGATCGTGGTGTTGCTCAACTACTTTCTTGGACCGCGATTGGAGCCGGCGCTGATCGCACCGCTGGCGTTGCTGCTGCCCGTCGCTGCCGTCCTTGGTGATCTGTCCGAGTCGATCATTAAGCGCGGTATGAACATCAAGGACGCGGGCAACGCCATTCCGGGCCACGGAGGCTTCCTCGACCGGCTCGACAGCATTCTGTTCACGTGTCCGGTGGTATTCTACTACTTGATCTGGGTGGTGGCATGACTCGATCCCAGGGCTCTGCACTTGAAGACTAAGCGACTCGTCATCCTCGGCTCCACCGGCTCGATCGGCCAGCAGACGCTCGACGTTGTGCGCGAGTTGCGCGATCACTTCGAAGTGATCGGTCTGGCCGCCGGCCGGAACGCGTCGCTGCTACTCGAGCAGGCGCGCGAGTTCAAGCCGAAGCTGATCTGGTGCGAGGACGAGTCGGCGCGCTCCGACCTTGAATCGGTGTGCGGGCCGGGCGCGCGCTGGGCGTCGCTCGAAGAGCAGGCCGCCCATCCGGATGCGGATCTCGTCGTCGTCGGCACGGTAGGCAAAGGCGGGCTGGGCGCGACCCTCGCCGCGCTCGAAGCGGGCAAGCCGGTCGCTCTGGCGAACAAAGAGGTGCTCGTCATGGCTGGCGCCGTTGTCACGAAAGCGGCGGCGCGGGGGCACGGACAGCTTCTGCCGGTCGACAGCGAGCACAGCGCCATCTGGCAGTGCCTCTGGGGCGAGGACATCGCCACCGTCGAACGGCTGATCCTGACGGCGTC
>JBKKBW010000529.1:0-2187 GCA_046713635.1 Dehalococcoidia bacterium | reverse complement strand
CCACAATGCGCAGCCAACGCTGAACGTAGACCGCAGCGTCAAGCTGCCGAAGCATGACAAGCCCGCCGCCGAGCGGCCTCGCACCCAGCGTCTGGCTCCGAGGATCGACAGTTCGTCGGTCACCGGCTTCCGGGCGCCGAAGCGGCCGGACCGGCGCTAACTTAGCTACCTCTCTTTCGGTAGAGAAGACCCCTCGAGCAATCGAGGGGTCTTCTTCTTGTCCGCGCTACACTGCCTAAGATGGGCCTTCGCACCGTCGTCGCCGTTGTCGATGACCTGATGTTCCAGTCCAGGCTGGAGCAGCACGTACGCGATCTGAAGTATGCGTTTGCAGCAGTCGACAGCGAATCGGAGCTGCGCTCCGCGCTCGATGCCGGTGGCGTGGCCCTAGCCGTCATCGATTTGCACGTGGGCGGCCTCGGATGGCGTGAGGCGCTGTCGACCGCCAAGGAGGCTAGCCTGCCTGTACTGGCGTTCGGACGCCACACCGAGCCGCAGCTACTGCGCGAAGCGCGCGCCGCTGGCTGCGATTGTGTTGTCCCGCGTTCCCAGCTCGTCGAAGAGCTCCCCCAGTTGGTCCAGAGCCTCGTCGCTCCTCCCGGCTCTGCGCGCACTTGATCCGGCGGCTCTCGCGTTCGAACCTCGAACCTCGAACCTCGAGCTTTCAGGAAACGAGTCCATCTCGTTCGCATGAAAGAGTGACATCTAACGCTTGGAGCTGCTTCCGCGATGGCGTAACCTGCTTCCATGTCTTCTCGAAGTGAACTGACGCCAACGCGGGCGAAACGGCGCTGGAGGCACGGCGGCCCAAACAATCAAGAGTTACGTCACGCCCCCACTCGAAATTTCTTTTTTTCTGATCAGGTTCAATCAAGACGGTATACTCCAGATACGTATGACCACGGCGACGAAGTACGAAGTCATCATCGGAATCGAGGTGCACGCCCAGCTTGCCACGAAGAGCAAGATGTTCTGCCCCTGCGCAACGGACTATCACAGCGCCGCTGCCAACACCTACGTCTGCCCCGTCTGCCTGGGCATGCCCGGTATGCTGCCCGTCATCAACCAGCGAGCGGTGGAGCTGACGATCATGATCGGACTAGCCCTCAACTGCACGATCCCGGAACGCGCCAAGTTCGACCGCAAGAACTACCCGTATCCGGACCTACCGAAGGGCTACCAGATATCGCAGTACGATCTACCGCTCTGCAAAGGCGGCTGGCTGGACATCGACGTCGAGGGCGAGACGAAGCGCATCGGGATCACACGCGTGCACCTCGAGGAGGACACTGCACGTAGTATGCACCGCTCGAACGGCGTGGAAGACTACAGCCTGGTCGATTTCAACCGCTCAGGTACGCCTCTGATGGAGATCGTAACGGAGCCGGATGTCCGTTCGGGCAAAGAGGCGCGCGCATATGTCTCGAAGCTGCAGCAGATCCTGCGCTATGTTGGCGCGAGCCGCGCGAACTTGGAAGAGGGTAACATGCGCTGCGAGCCGAACATTAGCCTCCGGCCCGTCGGACGGCAGGAGTTCGGCACGAAGGTGGAGCTGAAGAACCTCAACAGCTTCCGGGCGGTTGAGCTCGGTATCGACTTCGAAATCGCCCGGCAGTCGAAGCTGCTCGACGCTGGCGAGCGCGTCCTGCAGGAGACGCGCGGCTGGCGCGACGAGACGAGCGAAACCGTTAGCCAGCGTAGCAAAGAAGCTGCCGAGGACTATCGCTATTTTCCGGAGCCCGATTTGCCACCGGTGGGTATCACGCCGAAGTACGTTGAAGAGCTGCGGTCGAACCTTCCGGAGCTGCCGGACGCCAAGCGACAGCGTCTGATAACGCAGTACGCGCTGGGCGAATACGAGGCTAACCTGCTCAGTTCGACAGCCGCGCGCGCTGACTACTATGAGCAGGCTGTCGCCGCAGCGAAGGGAGATGACGAACGGCTACCTTCGCGTGCGAAAGCCGTCGCGAACTGGATGCTGGGTGACTTCGCGCGACTTACGAACATCGACGAAATCGAACCGCATGAATCCAAGGTCCGGCCCGAGGCGCTCTACGATCTGGTCAAACTGATCGAAGAGAAGACGGTGTCTATCACCGGCGCCAAAAGCGTCTTCGAGGAGATGTACAAATCCGGCAAGCCGCCGCGGGCGATCGTGCAGGAGCAGGGCCTGACGCAGATCAGCTC
>JBKKBW010000528.1:0-7200 GCA_046713635.1 Dehalococcoidia bacterium | reverse complement strand
GCCTACACCGGCCCGGGGCGAAGCGAAGGGTGGCCATTCCGCCCCCGACCCCACCGTTGGCTGAATGACCATTCGGCCGCTTGCATATGGGGTCAACTTGGGGTACAACTGGGTTAGCACTCTCACCCTGAGAGTGCTAACTATCCCAACTTGAGGTGAAGGAATGCCAGCAAAGCAGATTGTCTACGATGAAGACGCCCGCAGGGCCCTGGTTCAAGGAATCGACGCCCTAGCCGACGCGGTGAAGATCACGCTCGGGCCGAAGGGCCGCAACGTGGTCCTGGATAAGAAGTTCGGAGCGCCCAGCATCACGAACGACGGCGTCACAATTGCCAAGGACATCGAGCTAGACGACCCGTTCGAGAACATTGGCGCGCAGCTCGCGAAAGAGATCGCATCGAAGACGAACGACATCGCTGGTGACGGCACCACCACCGCGACGGTGCTGGGCCAAGCGCTCGTCCATGAGGGGCTCAAGAACGTCGCTGCTGGCGCCAACCCGATGGCGCTCAAGCGCGGCATCGAGCAGGCGGCGCAGGCCGTGATCGAGCAGCTCAAGAAGGACGCAACGAAAGTCACGACGCGCGAGCAAATGGCGCAGGTCGCGTCGATCTCGGCGGCCGATCCGGAGATCGGCGAGATGATCGGCGAGGTAATGGAGAAGGTCGGCAAAGACGGCGTCATCACCGTCGAAGAATCGAAGGGGATACAGACCGAAGTTGAGTACGTCGAGGGGATGGCGTTCGACCGCGGCTACATCAGCCCGTATTTCGTCACAAACTCCGAGAAGATGGAAGCGGAGATCGAAGATCCGTACATCCTGATCACGGACAAGAAGCTGACCGCCGTGAACGACATCCTGCCCGTGCTGGAGCGCGTGCTGGCGGTGACCAAGAACCTGATCATCATCTGCGAAGACTGCGAGGGTGAGGCGCTTGCAACGCTGGCAGTGAACAAACTGCGCGGTACGATCAACTGCGTCGCCGTGAAGGCGCCTGGCTTTGGTGACCGCCGCAAGGAGAACCTTGGCGACATCGCCGCGCTCACGGGCGCAACGCTGATCAGCGAAGAGCTCGGGCGCAAGCTCGATTCAGCGCTGGTCGAAGACATGGGCCGCGCGCGGCGCATCGTGGTGAGCAAGGAAGAGACCACGATCATCGAGGGCAAGGGCAAGAAGGCCGACATCCAGGGGCGCGTTAGCCAGATAAAGACCGCACTCGAAACCACGACATCTGATTGGGACCGCGAGAAGCTGCAGGAGCGCCTCGGCAAGATCGCCGGCAGCGTCGCCGTCGTCAAGGTGGGCGCCGCGACTGAAGTCGAGCTGAAGGAGAAGAAGCACCGCGTGGAGGACGCCGTCCAGGCGACTCGCGCGGCTGTCGAAGAGGGCATCGTCGCGGGGGGCGGCGTCGCGTACCTGAACGCGCTGAGTTCGCTGGCCAAGCTGACGTATGAAGGCGATGAGGCGACCGGAGGCAACATCCTACAGCGTTCGCTCGAGGAGCCGCTCCGCCGCATCGCGATCAACGCCGGGAAGGAAGGCTCGGTGATCGTGCAGGCGGTTAAGAGGCTGAAGAAGGGTGAGGGATACGACGCGTTGCGCGACGAGTTCGGCAACATGCAGTTGAAGGGGATCATCGACCCGCTGAAGGTAACGCGTGCTGCGCTCGAAAACGCGGTGAGCATCGCGGGCATGGTGCTGACCACGAACTGTCTGGTGACGGAGCTGCCAGAGAAGAACGCACCGGCGATGCCGGGCGCGCCGCCGATGTACTAGGAGACGACGACCCGCAACGACTATTCGTAGCCGGGGCCTTCCAGCCTCGGCTACTTGCTTCTGTGTCGTATCATGGTCACGAGGCGAACGATGAACGAAAGGCAGCATAGCAAAGCGCAGGCGGGCATACCTAAAGAGGTTGGGAATCAGGCTCAGGTGGTCGATACTAGTGGGACGACCACCATTGGGTGCGATGCACCCTATCCGGCGGCCCATTCACGTGTCCGAAAGGGTGCAGGCGCCCAGAAGATAATCCAACCCATTAGCTGATCGGAGTTTCTCGGCTGGAGGAATTATGGCCTCGATAATCCGCGACGTAGTGCTCTTGGTCATGCTGATGCTGATACCGCTGGGATTCTACATCGATCTCCGGCAAGGTCGGCTAACTATGCACAAGGTGGCGAATCACCTGGACTCACAAGGGAGAACTGTCCGGCGAGAACGAGTCTTTCTATGGGCTTTAGCATTCCTCGTGCTCGCCTTAACCACTGCAATGACACTAACAGGCTGGTGAAAAACACCTGCTATGCGACACATAGATTGGACCTGGACGCCCTACGTGGCAACGTGCTCCCTACTGGAAGCTCGCTGTTTACCCTGCGTTCCCCCAGCATCGGGCTAACTTTGTTCGCCAGAGTGACAAGATTCGCTTGGAGCTATTCCAGCTTCGGCGTATCCTCGCAACATGTTCGCCCTCATGCGCCTCCACCTGGCCGGCTGGGCCACGGTCTGTGTCCTCGGAACGCACGGCGTACGGAATGTCGCGTCTTCAATCGACCTTATCTTCAACTCAATCAACAAAACGTGGGTGGCAATCAAGGAAAACGTGCGATCTCAGGGTCGAAAAACGCGCAAAAGCGTGAATCCAATCAAGCAATCAAGTGCGGTCCAAGCTGAGCAGGCGCTACGCGACTCGAACATCGAACCTCGAGCTTCGAACCACGAGAAAGACCGCTGGTATCATGCTCCCATGAACATACTCTTCGTGATAGTAGAGATGGCTCCCCTGGTGAAGGTGGGTGGGACCGGGGATGTTGGCGGATCATTGCCGCGCGCGCTGCGGCGATTGGGGCACGACGTGCGCGTCGCGCTGCCGCTGTACCAAGCGATTGACCACTCGATTGCGCGCGAGCAGGTCGCGTCCGCGGGCGGAGCGACGCTCTGGCGCGCCGACCACGACGGCCTCCCGGTCTACTTGCTGGAGAATGGGGCCGCATTCGACCGTGAGAACGTGTACGGCTACGACGACGATGTTGAGCGTTTTCTGTCGTTCTGCGATGGGTTGCTCGCGAACGCGAGCGGTGTGAACTGGCAGCCCGATATCATCCACATGCATGACTGGCATACGGGCCTGCTGGCCGCGCGACTCGCTAGCACGGCGCATCCCTGGTCGTCGGCAGCGACGGTGTTCACGATCCACAACCTGGGGTACCGCGGCGAGTTCAAGGGATCCTTCGCGAGCGACCACGCTCTGCCTGAGGAGTTGTTTCGTGTACCGGCGGGCATCGAGGTGGATGTCGCGTGGAGCGCGCTGGCGCAGGGAATCTTGCACGCCGATTACGTGTCGACTGTAAGCCCGACCTACGCGAGAGAGATCGTTGAGCCGGAGCAAGGCGGGACGCTAGCATCGGTACTGCGCACGCTGGGCGACCGGCTTGAAGGGATCTTGAACGGCATCGACACAGACGAATACAATCCGGCGCGCGATCCCCACCTCTCGGTGACGTACGATGCGGGGTCGTTGGACCAGCGTGCTGCCAACAAGGCGGTACTGCAACAGAAGCTCGGCCTGCCAGTGGATGACGCGCCGCTAATCGGCATGGTGACGCGGCTCTACGACCAGAAGGCGCCGGACCTCGCGACGTTGGCCATCGAGAAGCTGCTACCGGAGAGTGAGTTCCAGTTCGCCGTCCTCGGTACGGGCGCGCCGGAGTACGAGACCTTGCTGAGCGACCTAGCTACGCGCCATCCCGACCGAGTGGCCGTGCGCATCGCGTTCGACTACGCGCTTGGACAGCAGATCTACGGTGGGAGCGACATGTTCCTGATGCCATCGCGCTATGAGCCGTGCGGGCTTGGACAGATGATCGCGATGCGTTACGGCGCCGTACCAGTCGTGCGGCGGACGGGCGGCCTCGCCGACTCTGTCGAGCAGTACGACCCGGCGAGCGATAGCGGCACGGGGTTCCTCTTCGAAGCCCTGACCCCGGACGCGCTTGCGGATGCGCTGTACGATGCCCTCACGACCTACGCCGATCGTGACGCGTGGCGTCAGCTGCAAAGGCGCGGAATGCAGAGTGACTTCTCGTGGGACAACGCCGCCCGGCGCTACGTCGATCTATACCAGCGTGCAGCGAGCGTTGCCGGGAGCGCGAAATGAGCGAACCACAGCTTGCCATCGGCGTCGATCTCGGCGGCACGAAGATAAAGACCATCGTCGCGGATGTCAATGGGAACGTCCAGGGCGAGGACCTGCGGCCAACCTTGGCACCCGAGGGGCCGGATGCGGTCATCGCGCGTATCGTCGATTCGATCCTCGCGGCATGCAAGCAGGCCAAACTCGCACCGTCAGACACGTTGGGCGTTGGGATCTCGTCGCCCGGACCCGTGAAGCCTAAGGAAGGCATCGTAACCGATGCGCCCAACCTGCCAGGCTGGCACAACATCCATATCACGAAGCTGGTAAGCGAGTCGATTGGCCGGCCTACCCTGCTCGAGAACGACGGCAACGCTGCTGCGTACGGCGAGTGCCTCTATGGCGCGGCAAAGGGGTTGTTGCACGTCGTGTACGTAACGCTCGGCACGGGCATCGGGGGCGGCTTGATCATCGACGGCGAGATCTACGAGGGTGCGTCCGGCGCCGCTGGCGAGGTTGGTCACCTCGTCGCGCTCCCCGACGGCCCAGTCTGTAACTGCGGCAACCGCGGCTGTGTCGAAGCGATGGCCGCCGGACCGGCGATCGAGCGCGACGCCGCCAGGCTGGTCGAAGACGGCAGGGCGCCGAAGGTTGCCGAGCTGGCAGCCGGAGGCCGCACGAAGCCCGAAGTCGTTCTGGAGGCTGCGCGTCTGGGCGACGAAGGCGCGCGCGAGGTCCTCCGTCGCGCGGGATACTATCTGGGGCTGGGCCTAACGGGCCTCCTGAACGTGTTCAACCCACAGGCGCTGATCCTGGGCGGTGGGCTGGTGAACCTGGGCGACTTCTACTTGAAGCCCGCTATCGACACGGCGCGTGAAGGGGCCTTCCCACAGATCGTCGCCGATGTCCTCATTACGACGGCCAAATTACGGAATCGAGCGGGCGCACTAGGGGCTGCGGCCCTTGTTTTCAATCGCCCTCCAGCATAGCCTACAGACTGTCCCCCGCTAGCCGAACTTATACATAGCCGAAACATCTATGTCAGGGAACTGACGTAGACAGACTGTAGACTGACTAAAGGTACTTCGTTGTTACGCATTAGAACCGCGCTCAGAGAACACCGCTGGCAAACGCTGGAGCTGGGGCTCATCGTCCTGCTCTGGCAGGCGTCGACGGGAGTGTTCCTGCTCTCTCTTGTCCAGCAGTATCTTCCGCAGCACCTGGAGGCTAACCCTGCGTTCCCCGGGTATGCGCTGGCAATCTACGCCGGAGCACGCTTCTTGTTGCAGGCGCCCGCAGGCTGGCTTGCGGATCGAATCGGCCGTAGACGAACGCTCACGCTAGGGATCGCGATATCGTTGCCCTCGATATTCCTGATGCTGCAGGTGCAGGACCCGATCTCGTTCCTGGCGTTCTCGGCGCTATATGGCTTTGGCTCGGCAGCGATCTGGCCCTCGATCATGGCGTTCGTCGGTGACAACAGCGAGGCTTCGGCCAGGGGCCGGACGCTCAGCATGCTCAACCTGGCCCAACTACTTGGCTTGGGCGCCGGGACAATGGCCGGCATCACCCTGACGGACCTGATCTCGTACCACGCGGCGTTTGCGGCGTGTCTCGCGTTTAGCGGACTAGCGCTCGCCTTTGCGTATCGTGGCGCGATGGCAAGCGAAAAAACGACTCAACGCGTCGAGCTGAAGTTCAGCGGCCTGGACAGGCGCCTGCTCTCATCGCGAGTATTGCTGTTGGCCGGCATCGCTCTGCTATTGAGCATTGCAACGACGGTCCAGGCACCTGCAATCGGCGATTACACGCACGACGTTCTGGATACCAGGATGTACGTGCTGGGGCTCATGCTGCTCGCGCCTGCCGCGGTCGCATTTGTCGTGCTCATCCGATGCCGCCACCTCGCCGATCGGTTCGGCCGGCAGGTGCCCCTGATCGCGGGCCTGGCCATCACGGCGGTGTGCTACTACGGGCTGAGCGCTACGAGCCATCCATTAGTTGCCGTGAACCTCGTCGTCCTGGCGGGTCTTGCATACGCAATCAGCATCCCTGCGTGGGGAGCCGCCGCGCTGGACGCAACGGAGTTCGGTGGCCGCGGCCTGGTGCTTGGAGTGCTTGCCACGGTACAGGGCTTCGGCGGCGCCGCTGGACAGGCGATCGGCGGGCTAACGAACGCTGCTTTTGGACCGCTTGCCCCGTTCCGCATGGGCGCAATCTTGCTCGGGTTGGCGATTGTGCTGACGTTTGTGCAGCTGCATCAACAGCAGCAAGCCGCAGCGCTCGTGCTGGCCGAAGACTAGACGTTCGCCTTCTCTTCCTCCAAGATCGGCTCCATCACCTCGATGAAGCGACACATGCGGGCAGCCACTTCGTCCGCCAGCTCCTGAGAGAGCGCCCCGGTGAACCGGCGGGTCTCGTGCAAACGAGTCCATGCCTCGGTCCATTCCTCTAGCTCGATCTCTCCGCCCATTTGCGCCTGCACTTCTAGCGCCCGGGCGCCGAGCAGCTCCGCCCAGCGATAGTTCGCGTCGCGTTCGCCTTCGAAGTGCAGCCCTAGCTCGATTCGCGATGCTCGGCGCTGCACCCAGGCCTCATAGTGCACCGCTGGGCTATTGAAATATACCTGCAGGTAGCCGAAGCGAATGCGCGACTCGTGCTTGCGGTAACGCTTCGGGAGTTGTTCGAGCAGGCCTTCGTAGACAGCGTTCAGGAAGTCGCGAACCTTCACGTGGGTGATGATGGCAGAAACGCGCGCGTCTTGGCTAGGGTTCGCGCTGGGCTTGCGCCTGTCCCACGGTTAGGGGTTGCGTTACGATTGGCGGACATGCCCGCCCCTAAGGACAAGGAATTTCTCGACTGGCTTGACGGCGAGGCAGAAGCGTTCTCATCGGCGACAACGCTGGAGCACTACCTCAACTCCTCCGGGCAGAAGGACGATCTAGCGCTGGCGCCGATTTTCGGCAGGCATGCGCAGCTGTTCACGCGCCCGACGGTCGATCGCGTGCTTGCGACGAAAGCGAAGGACGATCGCGCGCCGAACCTGCGTGAGTTCGTGGTCGATGGG
>JBKKBW010000527.1:0-1435 GCA_046713635.1 Dehalococcoidia bacterium | reverse complement strand
CTTCATGGAGGTCAAGAAATTCCGAATGAGGGCAGAAACATCATGTCACCTGGTGAACAAAGTTGTTGAAGCGGTTACGTCGAAGCGGGCTCAGTTACCCACGTCGGAGTTCGGATTCGTGGCGATCGACAACTTCGACATTCACATAGAGAATCGAATGACACATTCAACCATCTTTGAAGCGTTGGATGAACTTGAGCGAGCTTCGTCGGAGAACCCAGCGGGCTGGCGGTCGCCAGGCGGAGTCATCTTCGCAGCCTGCACGCTTGGTGGGGTCGTCAGTTCGCTGGATGCTGTCGTGTTTCCACATTTCATCTGGCTCAATCAGCAGAGCCAACCTTTGATTCCAGCGACGGTTGCAAGCTGGATCGCGAGTGCCCTGCCTGGGGGAGACGTGTTCCACACCGGAATAAAGAGCCCGGAAGCAACCGCCAATGATGTAGTGGCCAATGGATAACCGCTGGCACGAGACGGAGCGCGGCACCGTGGTCCGGCGCTACTTCCACGCAGCGGGCGCTTCGAGGGAGATGCAACTAGCGCAGGAACATGGCTGGAACGTACGCGAGGTAACGTTGAATGGAGAGCCGGTTCCGGAAAACCCGCCGCGAAAGTGGCTGCGTCTGCCCCCTACCCGCCTGGTACGCGCGAAGGGCCGCGTGACGCTGAAGGCGGGAGGCGGCGGCGGAGACGACTGGCACGTGAGCGGCCGGAGGGTGGATGCGTTCGATTTGGTGGTGACGTATGAACGGACGAACGAATCGAGAACGGATTAGGGGAACAGATAAACGGATTGCAGATCGGAGCGCGGGACGAGTGAAGATACGTGGGTGGCGACCTAAAGGTCGCCGCTACCAAGCGCATGAGAAGTTCAAACAACGGGAAAGTTAGGTAACGACATCATGATGAGACAAGACAGGTTCACACAACAGGCGCAGGAAGTACTCGCGGCCAGCCAGGAGTTAGTGCGCACGCAGCGACACAGCCAGTGGGACGTGGAACACGTGCTGCTCGCGCTGCTCCAGCATCCCGAAGGCCTGGCGGGCCAGGTGCTGCAGCGGCTGAACGTCGATGCGGCGGCGCTGCGCGACAAGGTCGCGGCAGGGCTCGATAAGTCGCCGAAGCTCGCGTACGATGTCGTCCAGATCTACACGACGCCGCGTATCGTGCGGCTGCTGGAGACGGCGAACGCGGAGGCCGACCGGCTGAAGGACGAATACGTTTCGGTAGAGCACATACTGATCGCGATCGCGGACGAACGCGACGGTGAAGCGGCGCGCACGCTGAGCGAGGCCGGCGTCGACAAGGAACGCCTCTATCAGGCGCTGGCTGACGTGCGCGGAGGAGCGCGCGTTGACTCGCCTTCGGCGGAGAGCCGCTACGGCGCGCTCGAGAAGTACTCGGTCGATCTCACCGAGGCGGCAAAACAGGGCAAGCT
>JBKKBW010000526.1:0-4267 GCA_046713635.1 Dehalococcoidia bacterium | reverse complement strand
CTCCGCCTCGATCCAGCGGTCCGCGATCTCGTAGCGTAGCATCGGGTTCAGGCGATACGCGCACTCCGGCGTGTCCACGTTCTCGCGCACGAAGTCGACGAGGTCACGCACGTGCAGGATCGAGCCGATCGCGCTGGAGATGCCGGAGCGCTCCAGATCGAGCGTCGTCGTCGCGATGTACCAGCCGCGGTTCTCCTCACCCAGCATGTTCTTCGCGGGCACGCGCACGTTGTCGAAGAAGACTTCGTTGAACTCCTGCGTACCGACCATCGTCGTGATCGGGCGCACCGTCATCCCTGGCGACTTCATGTCGAGCACGAAGTAGCTAAGCCCCTTGTGTTTGGGCGCGTCGGCGTCGGTGCGCGCCAGCAGCAGCATCCAGTGTGCGTTCTGCGCGCCGGACGTCCATATCTTCTGCCCGTTCACGACAAAGTCGTCGCCGTCGCGCACCGCCCGCGTCGAAAGCGACGCGAGGTCGGAGCCGGCACCCGGCTCGCTGAAGCCCTGACACCACACCTCGCCGCCCGAAAGGATGCGAGGCAGGTGTTCGGTTTTCTGCTCATCGTTGCCGTAGAGCATCAGCGTCGGCCCGGCCCAGCCGATCGCGATGCCGCCCAGCCGGGGCGCCCGCGCGATTGCCAGCTCCTCGTTGAAGACGAACTGCTCCATGATGCTCAGCGCCGCGCCGCCATACTCCGTTGGCCAGGCGGGCGCCTGCCACCCACGGCCGCTCAGCCCCGACCACCAGCGCTGCATCGCAGGGCTGCGCTCCTCGCCCAGGTCGAACATGTCGGCGAACGCGCCGCGCTGCCGCAACTCGTCCGGTAGCTCCGTCTCGATAAACGCGCGCACCTCGGTGCGAAATTGCGCTTCTTCTGCCGTATCCCGGAAGTCCATGGCGCATAAGAATAGCGAATCGAAGGGGCGCGGACAGAGCTGAAGCTCTGTCCCTACGAGGCTGTCCTTGGCTACCATACCCCTCGAACTTGGGACCTCGAACTTCGAGCTACTTCCGCCATCCAACCGAAGGACGCAACACATGAAGATCCACGAATTCCAGGCCAAGAAGCTCCTCTCCGACTACGGCGTCCCCGTCCCGCGCGGACGCGTCGCGTCAACGCCGGACGAGGCGAAGAAAATCGCGGCGGAGCTGGGCAAGCCGAGCGTCGTCAAGGCGCAGATCCACGCCGGCGGACGGGGCAAAGGCGGCGGGATCAAGCTCGCGGCCACGCCGGAGGAGGCGCTCGCTGCCGCCGAGCAGATCCTCGGAATGCGACTCGTCACGCCGCAGACGGGCCCCGAGGGCCAGCTCGTCCGCCGCGTGCTCGTCGAAGAGCAGACCGACGTCGAACGCGAGCTGTACTTGTCACTGCTGGTCGACGGCGTCACGGGCCGCCCGACCTTCATCGGCAGCGCGTCTGGTGGCATGGACATCGAGCAGGTCGCCGAGAAGAACCCGAGCGCCATCACGCGCGTGGCCGTCGATCCTACGACAGGCTTCCAGCCCTACATCGGCCGCCAGCTCGCGTTCGCGCTCGGTCTGGGTGGAGACCAGCTCCGGCCGGCCGTCGATCTCATGTCCGCGCTCTACCGCTGCTTCATCGAGAAGGACGCTTCGCTTGCGGAGATCAACCCGCTCGTCGTGACCAAGTCCGGCGCGGTGATCGCGCTCGACGGTAAATTCAACTTCGATGACAACGCGCTCTTTCGCCACGATGATATCGCCGCGATGCGTGACCCCGAGGAAGAAGACCCGCTCGAGGTCGAAGCTGGCGAGCTGGGCATCAACAACTACGTCAAGCTGACCGGAAACATCGGCTGTCTCGTCAACGGGGCGGGCCTGGCAATGGCGACGATGGATGCGATCAAATACGCTGGCGGCGATCCCGCCAACTTCCTCGATATCGGCACCGTGAACGACGTCTCGCGCGTGGTCAACGCGTTCAAGATCTTCAACGCGGACCCCAGCGTGAAGGCCGTGCTGATCAACATTTTCGGTGGTATGGCGCGCGTCGACATCATCGCGCAGGGCGTCGTCGACGCGCACAACGAGCTCGGCGTGAAGCTGCCCACCGTCGTCCGCCTCGCCGGAACCAACGTCGAGGAAGGCGAAAAGATCATGTCTGCGTCCGGACTGCCCCTGATCCGCGCCGCGGACCTCGGCGAAGCGGCCAAGAAAGCTGTCGCAGCGGCAGCGGCGGCCTAGGCGAAGGCCATCTATGAACCAGAAACGCTACGCCAAGCAACGCGAGGACTTCGACAGTCATTACCGCGATGGCTCCTACCAGAAGAGGTGGCACAAGTTCGCGCCGACGCACGAGCTCGTGACGCTGATCGCAACCGGCATCGTGCCGCCAGGTCCGTCGCTCGACCTCGGGTGTGGCGGCGGCACAGAGGTCGCGTACCTCGCGTCGCAGGGCTTCGCCGCATGCGGCCTCGACTTCTCGCCCGCGGCGCTCCGCGTGGCAAAGGCCTACGCGGCAGAACAAGGCGCCCAGGCGGCGTTCTGCGGAGGGAGCGCAGTCCAGCTGCCGTTTGCTGACGCGTCCTTCTCGCTGGTAACGGACCGCGGCTGCCTGCACCATATCCGCGACAAGCACCGCCACAAGTACGTCCGCGAAGTTGCACGCGTCACGCGGCCCGGCGGTTACGCCGTTATCCGGGGCATCGCTGAACCGAGGGCTAAAGGCTTCGTCTGGCTCGAACCCACTCGAATGGAAGAGTTGTTTGCTGAAAGGTTCGAGCTGCGTCCCTTCCAGCGTTTGAAAGGCACCGAGGGCGAAGCCGCCCATCCGGACATGCTGCTCGCTATCATGCAGCGCAAGGAGCGATAGCATGGCCGTTGACCCCACCCTCCGAGACGAAATCGAGAAGCTGATCACGCGCGGCGACGTCAGCACGCGCGACATGATGGGCACGACGGCCTACATGGTGGGCAACCGCATGTTCGCGTTCTGGGTCGCCGACGGCCTCGTCGCCAAGCTGCCAGACCAGGAGCGACAGTCGCTTGTCGATCAACGTCGGGGCGCCGTGTTTCAGGGTCCGCAAGGTCGCGGCGGCTTCGGCGAATGGACGCGCCTCCACGTTGAAACAAAGGACGACATCGAGACCGTCGTCGCGGCGACGAAGACAGCCTACGACTACATCAAGGGCGGCGCCGGCGGCGTCGCGAGAGCGGCGGCGGCGAAGAAGAAGGACGCCCCGAAAGGAAAGACGGTACGGAAGAAGGGGAAGGGCAAGTGACCGAAGGGGGTCGAGGGTCGAGGGTCGAGGGTCGGGGCTTCCATCAGCTGTTGGCGTGGCAGAAGGCCCACAATCTTGCCCTCGCTGCGTTTCGGCTAAGCGAGTCGTTTCGCCCTCGACATGCCTGGTTAGCGTCTCAGCTCGCACGGGCTGCGCTCTCGATTCCGGCGAACATCGCTGAGGGCTACAACCGTGGTTCTCTGAAGGAATACATCCAGTTCCTGACCATCTCGCGTGGTTCGCTCGCCGAAGTGGAATACTACTTGCTGTTCGCCTGCGATGCCGAGCTTGTCAACGCTGAGTCGGTCGAGGACATTTCTGCACGGTTAGACGAGGCAGGCAGACTACTTCTCTCGCTGCTCCGTTCGCTCGAGCAGAAGAATGGAAGTGCTGCCCGACGCATGATTCGCGATGAGGGCGTTCCTTACGGAGCCGATCCGGGCGACGGCCAAGTGACCGATCTTGCTGGCTCGACCCGCGACCCCCGACCCTTCCGGAGGAATCATGAGCATCCTCGTTAATTCATCCACGCGCGTCCTCATCCAGGGGATCACCGGCAAGGAAGGCACGCTACAGGCGCAGACGTGCATCAAGTACGGAACGAAGGTCGTCGGCGGCGTCACGCCCGGCCGCGGCGGCGAGGAGCACCTGGGCGTGCCGGTGTTCAACACCGTCCGAGAGGCCGTCCGCGAGACGAAGGCTGAATGCTCGCTCATCTTCGTGCCCGCGCCCTTCGCCGCTGACGCGATCCTTGAGGCCATCGACGCCGAAGTGCCGCTGGTCATCTGCATAACGGAGGGTATCCCCACGCTCGACATGGTCGTCGTCAAGCGAGCGCTCGACGGCAGCAAGTCGCGCCTGATCGGCCCGAACTGTCCCGGCGTCATCACCGCGGGCGAGTGCCGCGTCGGCATCATGCCGCCCGATGTGTTCTCGATGGGCTCGGTCGGCGTCATCTCGCGCAGCGGAACGCTCGTGTACGAGTCGGTCGCGCAGCTCAGCGCGCGCGGCATCGGGCAGTCGA
>JBKKBW010000525.1:0-2298 GCA_046713635.1 Dehalococcoidia bacterium | reverse complement strand
GATGACGTCCTTATTGACCCTGCCCCAATCCATCGCAGCACCGTTGAGCTTGATGGTTGCAAGGTAACTCTGAAACTGCGAGAGATCGTTTTTGTACGCGGCTATTGTGTTGTCGGACGCTCCCTTTTCTGCGGACAGAAAGCCAAGGAAGTGGCCAATGCGATCATCCATGACGCAGACCTCATCTCTGTTGTGAAAAGCGTTTCCGTGGACTGGGGAAGTTGTCCCAAGTTTAATGGCGCGGTTACAACATGTCCAGACCTACGCCACGTCTGGACGCATAAAGATTTTTGTTTTTTCCCACGCACCACGCAATATCCAACATCGATCTCGCTAAACGGCTGCGCGTATGATCCGCCGGCGAATGTTGATCGCGGAGCAGGTCGAGTCGCCCTGCGCTCATCAGGCGTCGCCCTGGTCCGAGCTGAGCGTTAGGCGATCTTCCGTGATTGGCTCATGACGAGACGCACTCATGCGCGCCAAGTGGAACGAGAAGGAAGGAGGCTTGACAATCCGGACTAGAACGCATATTCTAGTTTGGCAGCAATACAGTAGGAGGCGCCACATGAGTGTGGGGAAACCATTCGAGGCGAGTAAGTACCTGTCTAATCTGAACGGGCGCGACTACCTTGAGGTGAAGTGGCGCCTCCTCTGGCTGCGCACCGAGCATTCGGACGCCGTCGTCGATACTGAGCTGGTCAAGCATGAGAGCGGGCTAGCGTTGTTCCGCGCACGCGTGTCCGTCCCTGAAGGTGGCACAGCTACAGGGTGGGGAAGCGAGACTGCAGACGACTTCGGCGACTACATCGAGAAGGCTGAGACGAAGGCGCTCGGCCGCGCGCTTGCTGCGCTTGGGTTTGGAACCCAGTTCTGTGAGGACTTCGACTTCTCGGCGCAGTCTCAGAAGCGAGGCAAGCGCGCGGCTGCGGCCGCCCCGGGCGGTCCGCAGCGGGCGGCAGCGCCGTCCGCCGAGCGCTCCCAACGCGCAGCGCGGGTCGTCGATTCTCCTGTTCTGCGGTCGGACCTCAAGGTCGTGCGCGATCGGCCGGACGAAGGAGCCACGCCTTCGCAACTCAAGGCGATCTACGCAATCGGACGGGACCTGCCCCACGTCGGCGATGGTGACATCGAGGGCCGGTGTCGCTCGCACTTCGGGAAGCCGCCTGCGCAACTGACCAAACGGCAAGCCTCGGAGTTCATCGACCTGCTTCGCAAGCCCGCACCGGCGGTCGCTGCGGGATAGTCCTGCCTTGAAGGGCGTGTAACGCTTTCCTGCGCTATCATGGAGTCCCCAGATACGAAAACAGGAGGCTCTCATGGCAGTTCGGGTTGGCATCAACGGCTTCGGTCGTATAGGGCGACAGGCCTTCAAGGCGATCCGCGACCGCCATGGCGACAAGCTCGAAGTGGTCGCCGTGAACGACCTCTTTCCTCCTGAAACCAACGCCCATCTCCTTAAGTATGATTCCAACTACGGCCGCTTCGACGGCACCGTCGAAGCGAGGAATGGCTCCATCGTTGTCGATGGCCGGCCGATCCGCGTGTTCGCCGAGCGTGACCCGGCGGCGATTCCCTGGGGTGAGGCCGGAGTTGAAATCGTGCTTGAGTCCACTGGACTCTTCACCGACGCGACGAAGGCCGCAGCCCACCGGCGCGATACGGTAAAGAAAGTGATCATTTCTGCTCCAGCCCAGAACGAGGACAAGACGATCGTGCTCGGTGTCAACGACCACGAGTACGACAGCGCCAAACACAGCGTCATCTCGAACGCCTCCTGCACGACGAACGGCCTAGCGCCAGTGGTGAAGGTCCTGCTCGACAACTTCGGCATCGTGAAGGGACAGATGACGACCGTCCACGCTTACACAAACACGCAGCGCGTCCTCGACGTCGGTCACAGCGACATCCGCGAAGGCAGGGCTGCGGCAATGAACATCGTGCCGTTCACGACTGGCGCAGCGAAGGCGCTCAAGCTGGTTATTCCCGAGATAGAAGGTAAACTCGACGGTCTGGCGTATCGCGTGCCGACGCCAACGGTCTCGATCGTGGAATTCGTTTGCCTCACGGACGAGGACACCACGCCCGACAAGGTCAACGAAGCGATGCGCGAAGCTGCTTCAGAGAAGATGAAGGGCATCCTCGATGTCGTCGATGATCACGTCGTCTCGATGGACATGAAGGGCGATACACATTCATCAATCGTCCACGCTCCAGTTACGAACGTGGTTGGTGGGAATCTGGTGAAGGTGGCCGCCTGGTACGACAACGAGTGGGGTTACGCCTGCCGCATCTCAGACC
>JBKKBW010000524.1:0-1392 GCA_046713635.1 Dehalococcoidia bacterium | reverse complement strand
AGCCTATTTTGCACCGCTCACCTCCGACGCGGACATACCGGCCCAGGCAGCGGAATTGATCGAGACCACGCTGCCCCTTGGGGTTCTGGCGTCATTCGTTCTGTGGCGGAGCGGGATTGAGGTGACGGTTGATGACGAGATTCTCGCACGCCTGGTTGCCGCGCTTACGATCGCGTACATGGCTGGTGCAGGGAAGAGGACAAAGCAATGATGCGTTTGACGAGCGAGATGACCCCAACGCCTGCCGTGGACCGCGATCCACGCTGCTGGCGCTGTGCGCGATTGCTAGCCGAGTTCCTAACGAGGCCGTGGTCGATCCGCTGCGGCCGGTGCAAGGCAAGGAACGGCAGCGAGCCATGACCACTACGGCATCATTGTGATGCCCCGGTGGCGTACCTGCGAACCGCGATGGCCCGGCGCTCAAACGTCAAGCGTAATTGACCGTCAGCTTAACTCTCGCCTGAAGTGGTAGTCAGATGCGGACCAATGGCTTGACTCGTTCTCGATTATCCTTGTGTTTTCCCAGCCTTGGGACTCAAGCTCACGGACGACGCTGCGCAGTCCCTGTAGAAGCTTCCCGTCCTTCGTGCAGAGAACCCATTCGCTCGCTGGCACGACGAGAAATTCTCTTCCATCTCGATCTTGGCCTATGGCTCGGAACTGGTCGTGTCTGTAGTTTGAGAAGCCGCGGTCGCTCGAAGCCCGCCGAATCACGCAGTATTCGAATTTTGGTTTCTGAGGTCCACCTCCCTGTGGATCACCGCAGTGCCAACAGAAGTTGGCTCCGTCAGGTAACTCCGTCCTGCAATTTGTACAGTACATGCGATCCAGGTGGCGGACGGCGCAAAGTATACCACGTACGTTCAGTCTGGTAGACTGTTGAAAAGGGCGTGGCCTTCGTGCCCTCCGCTTAGCGCGGACTTCGTGCCCATTGTGGCCCTCTGACAAGGAGGGCTTTTCTCTTGGGCGAACAACCACTATCTGGCAATAGCGTTACCCGCAGGGGCGGGTCGCAAAGTCTACGCCCTTCGCGCACGGAGCGGCGCGCTGGTGTCTTTTTGCTGTCCGCGAAATTGAGGAGGGGGGTATAGCGTGACAGGGCGCCGCCCCAAGCCCGCCGGCATGAGCACGAGGAGCCCGCGTCGTGACGACTGGCTCGTGGCGCGTCTCCCGGCCTGCCCCGCACACCTGGACGACGAGGCGCGTAAAGAGTGGCGACGGACCGGACGCAAGCTCCTGCAGTGCGGCCTTGTCACCGAGGTAGACGTTGCTGCCCTCGCCCTCTACTGCCAGGCCTGGTCGCGTTGGGTGGCGGCTGAGCAGAACCTCGCCCGCTTCGGCGTCGTAATCAAGTCGCCGAACGGCTTCCCGATCCAGAGCCCGTACCTGGCC
>JBKKBW010000523.1:0-3506 GCA_046713635.1 Dehalococcoidia bacterium | reverse complement strand
GGCACGGAGATAGGCCGCGAGATCAAGAACGGCAAGATGGGCGACCTCGTAAAGAACGCTACGTACACGGGCATCACACCCCAGTTTTGGGGCTCTTGCGACGCAGTCGGCAACCGCGACTCCTGGGTCGTCTGGGGCACGCCGAATTGCGGCAAGGGCCAGCCCGAGCAGGTCGCCCACACCGGCCACGGCGCCGCACCCGCCCGCTTCCGCAACGTTCAAGTGGGGATCATGAAATAGCCAGTCAGACCGCTTGACACCGGATCTGATATATGCCATAGTATCAGACGATGAAGAAGAGCAACCCCAGGCAACCGCAATCGTCTGATAATCGTAACCGAGGGGCAGACGAAGCTGGCAATTCAAGCGTTTACGCGCGCGGACAAACGGTCATTCCCAAGATGATCCGCGAAGCAGCCGCCATTGACTACGGAACGCGCCTCCACTGGGAGGTGCATGAGGGGGTGATTCATGTGCTACCAATGCCAAAAGACCCGATAGCGGCGGCAAGAGGGATCCTGAAAGGGAAAGGCCCAACATTCAAGGAATTCATAGCAGATCGAAACAGAGAGCGCGCGCGAGTGTAAGCTTGAGGAAGAGGAGACGCGGCGATGGCATTCGTCTTCGATTCGTCCGCGGTCCTAACTTTCCTCTTAGAGGAGCCCGAGGCTGATCAAGTAGCAGACGCTCTCTACCAGGTGCAAGCCGGTCGGGAGCGTTTGCTCATGCCCTTCATGACCTTGATGGAGGTTCGCTATCGTCTCCTCCGTGACTACCCGTCTGAAGCTGCGATGTCGATGGCACTGGTCAACTCGTGGCCCTCTCGAACCTACGAGTCGACCCCGGAGTGGCGTGAACAAGCGGCGCGCATCAAGGCAGGTGGCGGACTCTCAATGGGCGCTGCCTGGAACGCCGCGCTTGCGCTTATGCACGACGCCACCCTGGTCCACAAAGACAAGGAGTTCGATCGCGTTGCCGGACTGCGTGCCCTCCACCTCGGCCGCGCGAGCTAAATAGCTTGCTCGCCTGCTCCCCCGCTATCATGCGGCCGTGGACAGAGAACACTTCGAGGAACTCGTACGCCGCGCGCTCGCTACGGTGCCCGCAGAAATCGCGCAGCGCATGGACAATGTAGACGTTGAAGTACAGGACTGGCCGAGCGGCCGCCAGCTCACCGCCGCGCGCGTCCCCCAGGGCCGGACGCTCCTCGGGCTCTATCAGGGAATTCCGCTCACGAAACGGAACTCCGGCTACAACTTGGTGCCACCTGATCGCATAACGATCTTCCAGGGCCCGATTGAGCGCATCACGCAAGACGACGCCCAGCTGGTCGATCGCGTGCGCGACGTCGTCGTGCACGAGGTCGCTCACCACTTCGGCATCAGCGATGCACGCCTCAGCGAACTCGCGCGCGAACGCAAGGCCCGCCGATAGTCGATCCATGGTGCGCGCGATCGACGTCCACATCCACCCGCCAGCGCCGGGCTACAACGTCCCCACGAACGCGCCCGAGACGAAGGAGTACTTTCGCTCATCGCTTGGTCACGCCACGCCCGAGGAGATGGCGGCGCACTACGCCGAGCTGGACATCCTCGGCGTGCTCTTCCACAGCGACGCCGAAACGGCGACCGGCACGCCACCCGTCCCGAACGACTTCATCGCGTCGATCGTCAAGAAGTATCCGAGGCAGTTCATCGGCTTCGGCTCGGTCGATCCATGGAAAGGCAAGGCCGCTGTGACGGAGGTCGAGCGCTGCGCGAAGCTCGGGCTGCGCGGGCTGAAGTTCCATCCGCAACAGCAGGCGTTCTTTCCCAATGACCAGCGTTTCTACCGGCTCTGGGAAGCCGCGCAGTCGTTAGGGCTCGTGGCGCTGTTTCATACTGGCACCACCGGCGTCGGGGCGGGCCTGGCCGGGGGTGGCGGCGTCAAGCTCAAGTACGCGCGGCCAATCCCGTACATCGATGACATAGCAGCCGACTTTCCAGAGCTGACGATCATCATGGCGCACCCAAGCTTCCCCTGGCAGGACGAGCAGCTCGCCATGCTCATCCACAAGCCGAACGTGTACATGGACCTGTCGGGCTGGTCGCCGAAATACTTCTCGCCGTTGCTCGTGCAGTACGCGCGCACGATCGCACAGGATAAGGTCATGTTCGGCTCCGACTACCCCGTTATCACGCCAGAGCGCTGGCTGAAGGACTTCGATACGCTCGGCTTCGATGAGCCGGTCCGGCAGAAAATCCTCATCGATAACGCCAGGCGCGTGCTCAAGCTGGACGGCATTGTGTGAACAACGCGGAGCTTATCGCCGGACTGGACGCCAACTATTTCGAGAGCTGGCGCATGCTCAGCGAAGCGTCCGGCTTCGTCCACGACGAGGACGGCATCCTGATCACAGCGCCGAGTCCCTCGCTCGCATGGATGAATGTCGTGTTCGTCAAGGAGCCGCTGCGCGAGCCGGAGGCGCAGCTCGTGCGCTCCTTCGCGATGCTCGACGAGCGCAAGCTGCCGTTCTTCGTGCACATGCGCGAGGGTCTGGACGAGGTATCAGAGCGCGCCTGCGAGCAACTCGGCAGGGTATCGCACGAGTCCGTGCCGGGCATGGCGCTCGCACCGGTCACTACGCGTGAGATCGAGACGCTGCTCGACATCCGGCCAGCTCTCGACGACGAGACGTTCTCGGACTTCGTGTCGATCACGGCGGAGAGCTTCGATATCCCGCTGGACGAGGCGCGCGCCATGTTCCCGCCGGAAGCCCGCCGGCGCCCAAACACGCAGTACTGGGTGGGCTACGCGGACGGCAAGGCCGCCGCCTGCTCGGGCCTGATCGTCATCGGCGATGTCGCGGGCATCAACATGATCGGTACGCTCGCGCAACATCGAGGGCGCGGCTTCGGCGCGGCAGTTACCTGGCAGGCGGTCAACGCCGGAACCAGCGCTGGTTGTCGCTTCGCTGTACTGCAGGCGTCCGAGATGGGCCGGCCCGTCTATGAGCGGATGGGCTTCCGCGAAGTGACGTCCTACACGACCTACCTCCGGCCTGGCTAAGCTCCCGTTCGGCTACCATAGGACGTACATCCGCAAGGAGGCAGGACATGCTGGGCGAACAAGAGCTGAAGAACCTGGCCGATAAGGCGCTCTCGATGAGCAAGGCGCAGCAGACCGAAGTCATGATCTTCTCGCCGCACAGCGCGCTGACGCGTTTCGCCAACAACTACATCCATCAGAACGTCGAGCAGCAGGACATCGACACGCGTGTACGTTCGATCGTTGACAAGAAGATCGGCGTGGCGTCCAGCAACGACCTCTCGGACGAAGGCGTACAGACGCTCGTCGACAAGGCGCTCGAGTTGGCGCGCCATCAGGTCGCCAACCCCGACTTCACCACCCTCCCCTCCCCGCAGCCGATGCCGCCCGTCGATAGGTATGTCGAGCGCTCGGCGCGCACCTGGCCGGAGGAGCGCGCGTCCGTCGTCTGCACGATCTGCGAGGCCTCGGTGAAGAAC
>JBKKBW010000522.1:0-4050 GCA_046713635.1 Dehalococcoidia bacterium | reverse complement strand
CATCGGCAGGATACGATGCCCCATGCCATGCCGAGAGAGGAACGCCACGCGTACGCCCTCGAGCGTCCCGACGACCATATCGTCGCTGGTCGAGCCGAACGGCGTGTCGACATGGACTGCCTCCATGTCGAGGAGGTCATGCATCTGGTAGAAGCCGGAGCCGCCGATTACGCCTACCTGCGCATCCGCGCTGGCGGCGCTCATGCGGACACTCCGACAGGCTGCCACAGCGCGCGCAGAGACTCGACATACGGTGGGCGCGCGACGCCGCGCTCGGTAATGATCGCGCTCACAAAGCGCGCAGGCGTGACATCGAATGCCATGTTCTCGACTGAGATGCCCTTCGCAGCCATCCGCCGCCCGGCAATGTCAGCTACCTCATCGGACGATCGTTCTTCGATTGGAATCTTGTCGCCTAAGTCTATCGAGAGGTCGATGGTACTCACTGGCGCCGCTACGTAGAACGGCACGTCGTGTTCGCGCGCGAGTACGGCCAGTGTGTAGGTGCCGATCTTGTTCACAACGTCGCCGTTGGCGGCTATCCGGTCCGCACCCACGACGACAGCATCGATTTCGCCGGCGCGCATCAGCGATCCAGCCGCGCTATCGACGATCAGCGTGCAGTCGATCCCGTCGCGGGCAAGCTCCCATGCTGTCAGTCGAGCACCCTGCAGCAGCGGCCTCGTCTCCGTCGCAACGACGCGGACGAGTTTGCCCATCTCGAACGCCGCCCGGACGACGCCGAGCGCCGTGCCATATCCTGCCGTCGCTAGCGCGCCCGCGTTGCAGTGCGTCAGTATTGTGACGCCATCGGGCAACAGCTCCGCGCCGTAACGTCCCCGACGCTCGTTCCCTGCGATGTCCTGTCCCGCAATGGCCCGCGCTTCGGCGACAACCGTATCGCGCATCGATTCGACGTCATACGTTCTTTCGGCAACTGCCAACACGCGGTCGAGCGCCCAGGACAAGTTGACCGCGGTGGGTCTCGTCGAGCGTAGCTCCGCCGCTGCTGCCCGCAGCTGCTCGAACAGATCGCTAGTGCTCTTCGCCTCGCTCGCCTGCGCCACGAGCGCCAGGCCGTACGCCGCCGCCACGCCGATGGCGGGCGCGCCTCGGATCCGCATCGAGCGGATCGCGTCGGCCAGCTCGCGGTGGTCGTGGATCGTGAGCCAGACCTCGTCGCCGGGCAGCAGCGTCTGATCGAGCAGCCGCAGCTTGCCTTCGGACCAGACGATTGGTGTTAGCACTTCTGTTCTACCCATCTCGCTCAACAAAAATAGCGACCTCTCGTGGTGTGAGAAGTCGCGCTACCGCGTTGCTCTCATCTGTCCCCCACCTTCGGCAGGGGTCGGAGTTGGCACCGTTGCCTTCCGCGTCAAACGGAAGAGCCGGTTGCCGGGCTTCTTCGGGCCGTTCCCTCCACCACTCTGGATGAGCCGTATTCAGTTGTGGGTGTATTCTAGGACACCAGCAAGAATGCGTCAAGTTGGCCGGGAAGCCCTCCGGAGCGCGACGCCTAACCCTGCGAACAGCGTACCGCCTAAGGCTAGTGTGAGACTGGCGGCTCCGAAGGAACTATGGCCGACCGGGCCTGTTCCCGTCGGGGGCAGGCCGTCGGCCGTGACTGTGAACGGGGTCGACTTGTAGAGCAGCTGATGCCAGGCGACGGCTTCAAACTTACAAACCGTTGTCGTATCGGCCGAGACGGTAGCTGGCTCCCCTGACCTCGGCTGGCGCACCCCTAACTCGGCTGGAATTTCGAAGACAAATGAAAAGTCGGATGCTGGCTCGGGCAAGTCTTGACGCGAGAGTGCCTCGCCGCTTTGTGTACGAGAGTCGCCGCTTCCATAGCCGCATCGGAGCGTAATCCACGTGATAGGTTGGTCAAGATGCCCTGCCAAGGTTACCAGTGTGCCGACCGGTCCGCGGGACGGTGACGCTGCGAACTCACCGGACGGCGGCACGGCTGGCCCAGGTGTCGGCTGTTGCGCGTAAACCGTTGAGAACGCCACCGCAGCGCAGACCATGAGAAGTAATATGACGATCTTCAATGCTTATACCGCCACCTGCACATTATCGCCTTCGACGCGTACCTCGTAGACGGGCTCGTCTTCCTCGGGGGGCGGGCCCAGCACCTTACCGGTCGTGACGTCGAATTCGCCGCTGTGCCACGGGCAGGTAACTGTTGTGCCCTCTAGCTCGCCTTCCCCCAGCGGCCCGCCCATGTGCGAACACTCGCCGCCCATGGCGTAGAACGTCCCGTCGACGTTCGCCAGACAGACCTGCTTGTCGCCGTCCTCCAGCTCGATGTGCTTGAGCGAACCCGGCGCCACCTCGGAAGCCTTCGCTACCGTACGAAACTCGGGCATGATCTACCTCCTACAGCTCGTCCCAGAAGCTATCGATTAACTGGTCCGGCAGGTCGAACACCGACGGGCCGTCGGTCGTCTCGAGCGGCTCGGTCCGCAGGAACGACGGTATCTGATCAGCATCTCGACCGATGCCCGCGCGCGTGTTGAACTCGCGTTCGTCCAGCAAGCACTGCTTGCCGAGCGCCATCACATCGTCGACCGTCCACGACAGTCCGTGCTGCGCGCTCACAAACATCGCCATATCTTCCGCCGTCGGGTTCGAGAACTGACAGAGCCCGACCGAGTCCGTTGCGGCCATAAGGATCTGTTCGTGCCGCGACGACTTGAGATACGTCTCGTGCGTCACCCCGCGCGCCGTTACCAGCCCGGCGGTGTGATCGGCGCCTTGCGGACTGGTGGCGTAGGTGACACCCATCGCCTTAAGCGTGCGCGGCTCCCAGGCGGGCAGCCCCATGCCCTTCACGGCCGGAACGCGATCGATGCCGAAGTGGCGCGCGACGGCCACTGTCCCGCTGGCAAGCAAGCGCCCCAGCTCCGTGCCGCGCCGGATCTCGCCGAACAGGCCGAGCGCGGCTTTCCAGTCGCCGAAGTTGGCGACGCCCGCTTCCATCGCCACGCCAAACGCGTTGCCCGTCTCGATCGTGTCGAGGCCGATATCATCACACTCGCGGTCCATCTCTGCGACGGCGTCCAGGTCATCGATCTCAAGGTTCGCGCCGAGCAGAGTAATCGTCTCGAATTCGAGCGCCGTCGTAACATGCTCGCCGCGTTCATTGTTGAACAGGATCGCGCACTTGATGATGCAGCCTGCCATGCAGGGGAGCATCTTTCCGCTGCGCTCCGGCGCCAGCTCCGCGATGCGCTGGCCGCCGATCTTCTCGCCACCGGCGAAGACGCCCAGCCGGTGGTTACGTGTCGGAAGGCTAGCGACCTGATCGCGGTTGACGAACTTGATCACGCCCGCCGTACCGAACGTCGACATGTTCTTCGTGCGCGGATCGTCAAGGGTGGTCTTCGAGAAGCCGAGCACGAGCTGTCGGTATGCGTCCTTATCGACCGCTTCGACGTTCTTCGCGCCACCGTCGTCGATGACGATCGCTTTCAGCCGTTTTGAGCCCATCAGCGCGCCAAGTCCGCCGCGCGCGGCATGACGCGTCGGGCGGCCCTCTGGATCGTTCGTCGCAATCGAGGCCGCAGCGAGTTGCTGCTCCCCTGCCTGCCCAATGCAAACAACGTTCGTCGTGCGGATATCCTCACCGAGCAGACGCGCCACGGTCTCGTACGTCCCGCGGCCAATGACGTCGTCCGGCGCTGGGTCGAGGCGCGCGCCATCAGCGTCGATGCGAAGGACCCGCCAGGCGTCGTCTGGCGGCACTCCTTCGACGATCACTGCCTTGATATCGAGCCGCGACAGCCGATGTCCCAGCGTGCCGCCAACGTTCGCTTCCTTACAGCCTCCCATCAGCGGACTTTTGCCACCGAACGACGTCCGGCCAGAGGTCGTCGCTGCCGTCCCGCCGAGCAACCCCGGCGCCAAGACGAGTTTGCTCTCCGGCCCTAGTGGATCGCACATGGGACCTACTTCGCGGAGAAGGATCCGTGAGGTTAGCGCGCGGCCGCCAAGCAGCCTGTACTCAGGGGGCGCATCTTCGCGTGTGACGGATGAGCCACTCAGGTT
>JBKKBW010000521.1:0-7384 GCA_046713635.1 Dehalococcoidia bacterium | reverse complement strand
GACCTGGGCGCGGACGTGATCAAGATCGAGCAACCGGGAGCAGGTGAGGGGCGGCGCGCCGGCCGGATCATCAAACTACCCGCGGACGCCGCCATCCGCCGCGACTCGCGCACGATCGGTCTCAACTTGAAGACCGATGAAGGGCGGGCCGCGTTCCATAAGCTCGCCACGCAGTGCGACGTTGTCATCGAAGGCTTCCGGCCTGGCGTTGTGAAACGGCTGGGCGTCGACTATGAGTCAGTCAAGCAGCACAACACGAAGATCGTCTACGCATCGCTGTCCGGCTACGGACAGGACGGCCCTTACAGCGGCTTCGTGGGCCACGACATCAACTATCAAGCCTTCACCGGCATTCTGGCTATGACGGGCGCGAGCGACGGACCGCCAATCATCCCCGGCAACACGATCGCGGACAACGCGGGCGGTGGCATGAACGCCGTCGCTGGCATCTTGGCGGCGCTGTTCGCACGCGAACGCTTCGGCGCCGGACAGTACATCGACAGCGCGATGGTAGACGGACTCACCACGATGATGTTCCTCACAATCGATGAGTACATGACCTCCGGCCATGTCTCGCGCCGTGGAGAGACACTACTCACGGGCATGTACCCCTGGTACAACATCTACGAAACGCAGGACGGGAAGTACATCTCGGTCGGCGCGATCGAGCCGTGGTTCTACGAGAACCTCTGCCGCATGCTTGGCCGCGATGACCTGGCTGAGCATCAGTACGCTGAGGGCACAAAACGGGACGAAGTCTTCGCGGCGTTCCGAGAGATCTTTCGCAGCAAGCCCCGAGACGAGTGGGTGGAGCTGCTGATGCCCGCCGAGACGTGCGTCGCACCCGTGCTCGAGATCGACGAAGTCGCGAATGACCCGCATCTGCGCCATCGAGGACTGATCATGGAATCGAACGGCCGCCGCCAGGTCGGCGCGATGATCAAGCTTTCCGAGACGCCCGCCGCAGTCCGCGGACCACGCGGCTCCGGCGACGACACGGCAGCTGTACTACGCGAGTTCGGCTATGATGAGGAGTCCGTTGGCGCCCTACGGGCGGCGGGCGCAATAGCGTAGGGCAGGATACGGAGCAATCGATGGATTTTAGCTTCAGCGAAGACGAAGAAGCCTTCCGCAAGGAGGTCCAGGACTTCATTGCGGAGAACATGACCGACACCATCCCTTCGCGCTGGCTCGGCGGCCTCCTCGACACCCAGGAGCGGCGCGACTTCGTCACGAAAATGGCCGACCGCGGCTGGCTGCAGATGGGCTTCCCCGAGGAATACGGCGGCACCGGCGAGAAGATGCCACTGGCCCAGTACATCATGAACGAGGAGCTGCACAAAGCGCAGGCCCCGATCGTCGGGAAGAACCTGGGGGTCGTTGTCAACACGCTGCTGCACCACGGCAGCGACAAGCTCAAGCGCGAGTTCATCCCGCGCATCTTGCGCAACGAGATCCAGTGGGCGCTCGCCTATACGGAGCCAGAGGCAGGCTCTGACCTGGCAAACATGCAGATGCGCGCCGTCGTCGACGGCGACGACTATGTCCTGAACGGGCAGAAGCGCTTCATCACGTCGGCGCACTTCGGCGACTACATGTGGACAGGCGTCCGCACCGATCCCGATGCGCCAAAGCATCATGGCCTCAGCCTGCTGATCATCGACGCGGACTCGCCGGGTATCACGATCACGCCGCTTTGGACGATCATCGGCGAGCGCACGAACGACGTCTTTTTCGACAACGTTCGCGTTCCCCGCGACCGGCTCGTCGGCGAAGAGAACAAGGGCTGGCAGTACATCACAGAAGCGCTGACATACGAACGTTTCGCGATGACATCGATCACACCGACGATGCGCAAGCTGAACCGGCTGATCGAATGGGTGAAGACTGCAGAGCAAGACGGCAAGAAGCTCATCGATGATCCGGTCGTACGGCGCAAAGTCGCGCGGCTGTCCGCTCAGGTCGAAGTCGGCCGAATGCTCGACCTGCGCTGTCTGTGTGAAGCGATCAAGCCGGACTACGTGCCTTACATCGAAGCGGCGATGAACAAGATGTGGGGCGGTATCATCGAAACCGTACTTTCAGACGAAACGCTCGACCTGCTCGGACCGTGGGGCTACCTCTGGAGCGGGCAGGAGCACGCGCCGATGAACGGCGACGTTGTGGACGACTACCTGTGGGCGGGCCACCAGCGCGTCGCGGCGGCGGGCGTCGACCTGGCGAAGAACATCATCGCGCAGCGGCATCTCGGATTGCCCAGGTAAGTCATTATGGACATGGAGCTAACGGACGCCCAACAGCAGCTCATGCTGGCTGCGCGCCGGTTCATGCAGACCGAGTGTCCGTCGTCGCTCGTACGCGAGTGCGAATCGAGCGAGAGTGGCTATTCATCCGAGCTGTGGCACAAGATGGCCGAACTTGGCTGGCTCGCCCTGCCTTTCCCGTCCGACGTAGGCGGTTTCGACATGGGCGCCATCGACCTCGTCGTGCTGGCGAAAGAACTCGGCCGCGCGCTCTGCCCCTCCCCGTTCATCCCTAGCGTCGTGCTGAGTGGCGGCGCGATCGCAGCTGCGGGCTCGGACGAGCAGAAGAAGCGCTACCTGCCGCAAATCGCGTCCGGCGATCTCGTTGTCGCGTTCGCCATGCAAGAGCCGAGCCGGTTCTTCGACCCGCGCGGGATCCACGCGCGCGCCACGCCAGTCGATGGCGGCTTCGCGCTGAACGGCGAGAAGATGTTCATCGAGTACGCCGGCACGGCGAACAAGCTGCTCCTAGTCGCGCGCACATCCGGGGCTGCGCCTTCGACCGACGGCATCACGACGTTCCTCGTCGACGCGGATGCCCCGGGCATTTCGCTGTCTCGATTGAACACCATGGCGCGCGACAAGCAGTACCACGTCACGCTCAAGGACGTGTTCGTGCCAAGCGCCGATGTCGTCGGTCCGATCGACGCCGCGTGGCCCCTGCTCGAAGATGTCGTCTTCCGGGGCGTAATCACACTCTGCGCGTACGCCGTTGGCGCGTCGGAGCAGATCCATCACCTCGCGACCGAGTTCGCCAAGCAGCGAGTGCAATTCGGGCGGCCGATCGGCAGCTTCCAGGCGATCCAGCACTACCTGGCGCAGTCGATCACCGAGATCGTGGGCTCGGAGACGGCAGTGTTCTACGCCGCCTGGATGCTCGATCAGCAAATGCCCGCGCGCGCCCAGGTCGCGAAGGCGAAGATCCTGGCGGGCGATACGTATAAGAGCACTTCGTCGATCGGCGCACAGATCCACGGCGGCGTCGGCTTCAACGAAGACGTCGATACGACGCTGTTCCTACGACGCGGCAAGCAGCTCCAGCTCTCGATGGGCGACTCCGGCTACTGGGAAGACGTGCTCGCCGAAGAGCTGCTCGACAAGTAGCGCGCATGACGCCCGACGCCGCGCTCGACTACATCCCAGACGATCTGTCGGACGACGCGAAGCAACGCCTGCGCGCGCTCGCCATCGAGTCGGAGCCGAAGCCCGCGCCCCTCGAAGTGAGCGAGTACTTGATCCGCCACTGGTGCGAAACGCTGGAGGACGGCAACCCGCTCTACCTCGATGAAGCCTACGCTCGTTCGCGCGGCTACGACGGCCTGGTCGCGCCACCAAGCGCGGTTATGACCGCGTTCACAACACCCTATCGCTGGCCCTGGCCACCTCCGGACGGCGTGCCGCCCCTGCACATCCACTACGCCGTGAAAGACGCGCTCGGCCTGCCCGTCGGCATCATCACGGAGATCGAGCTGGAGATCGGCACGCCGCTTGTCGTCGGCGATCGCGTCAGCATCAGCCAGCGCCTCGTCTCGATCTCGGAGTGGAAGCGCACGAAGCTCGGCGAGGGCCACTTCTGGACGATGGAACGTCGCTATCGCAACCAGCGCGGCGACATCGTTGCGACGGAGCGACTGACGGCGTTCGGCTACGGCCGCGAGCAAGGCGCGGCGTCCAGTGCAGGTGGCGGTTCGGGCTGGAGCCCGGCGGTCGAAGAGGCGATCCGCGGCGAGGAGACCGGCTATCAGCCGCCCGCGTTCGTTGACCGCTACTGGAAAGACGTGAACGAAGGCGAGGAGCTCCCTACGCTGACGATGCCGATCACGTTGACACGTCAGGCCTACCTCGCCTCCGCCACGCGCGACTTCTCGCCGCAGCATTCGAACCGCGACTACGCGCAACAGCGCTCGAAAACGAAAGACGTTTTCGTCAACACGCCGTTCAACCTCGGGATGGTGAGCAGGTACGCCACCGACTGGGGCGGTCCGCGCAGCACCGTCCGCACGATGAAGGTCGCGATGCGCCGCAACGTCTGCGCCGGCGACGACATGATCGTTACAGGGCACGTCGCCAAGAAGTACGTCGTGGATGGCGAGCACCGCGTCGATCTGGAGATCATGATCTCCACGCAGGATGGGCCGGCGACACCCTGCAGCGCGACGCTCGCACTGCCCTCGCGGAGCGACGCGTGATACGCGACAAGACCGCGATCGCCGGCATCGGCACGACGGAGTACGTACGGAACATCGGCCGGAGCGAGCTGCACACCGCGCTCGAAGCGATAAACGAAGCGCTCGACGACGCGGGGCTCTCCGGCAAGGACGTCGACGGTATTTTCAAAATTGAGACCCCTGGCGAAGACTCGGTCAACGAGCTGGAGCTGGCGCGCAATATCGGCTCGCTCAACCTGCGCGCCTGGGGTGGCGCCGGCTACGGGGGCGGAGGCGCGTGCGCACCTGTCGTGATGGCCGCGACGGCCGTCGCCGCCGGCACGGCGAGCGTTGCCGTCGCGTACCGAGCGCGCAATCGCGGCTCCGGCGGCCGCCCCTGGGCGAAAGCCGGGGCGCGCATCGCAGGCGTGAACGCATTCGGCATGCCGTACGGCATGGTCAGCCCCGTCCAGGAGCTGGCCACGCTCACGCGACGCTACATGCACGACTTCGGTGCTACATCGGAGCAGTTCGCGCGGGTCGCTGTAACGCAGCGGGCGAACGCGAGCCGCAATCCGCGGGCGTTCTTCCGCGATCCGATCACGGTCGAAGACGTCATGTCGTCGCGCATTATCTCCGACCCACTGCACCTGCTCGATTGTTCGCTAGAAACTGACGGCGCGTGCGCGGTCATCGTCACGACAGCGGAACGCGCGCGTGATCTCAAGCAGGCACCGGCGATCCTCGCCGGCGTGTCGCAGGGGATGGGCCCGCGCCACTATATGATGAGCGGCCTGGTCTACAAGGACGACCCGTTCGACATGCCCAACCTCTACTCTGCCCGCGACGTCTATGCGATGGCTGGCATGGGTCCACAGGACATCGATGTTGCGGAGCTCTACGATGTCTTCAGCCCGATGGTGCTCTGGCAGCTCGAGGCGTACGGCTTTTGCAAGCGCGGCGAAGCAGGCCCCTTCGTCGAAGAGGGCCGTATCGACTGGCCGGACGGCGAGCTGCCCGTGAACACGCACGGCGGCAGCACCTCCGAAGCCTACATCCACGGCTTCAACCACATCCTGGAGGCCGTCCGGCAAATTCGTGGCACATCGACCAGCCAGGCAAAGAAAGCAAACGTTGTGCTCGTCGCGGCCGCGGCCGTCGTTCCGTCGAGCGCGCTGATCCTGCAACGCGACTAATATGGATTTTGCTCCGACGCCAGAGATGCTCTCGATCGGCGACGAGATCCGCGACGTGCTCGCGGAGGCGCTGCCGCCCGGCTGGCAGGGAAGCGGCTTCCTGCCGATGGACGTCATCCCGGAGCACTACGATCTCGCCCGCGCGCTGGACAAACGCCTCGCCGAGCGCAACCTGCTCACGCCGGCGTGGCCAGTCGAGTACGGCGGCCGCGGCCTGACGCCGTATGAACAGTTCGCCTTGTACGAGGCGCTCGGCTACGGGCTGGCGCCGCGCCTCACGACGATCTCGGTCGATCTTGTCGGGCCTGTGATCATCCTGTACGGCAGCGACGAGCAAAAGCGCCGGCACCTGCCCGCGATCGCGAACGACGCGGTGATCTGGTGCCAGGGTTTCAGTGAGCCGGGCGCCGGCTCCGACCTCACGTCCGCGCGGACCCGCGCGGTGCGCAAGGGCGACACGTACGTCATCAACGGCCACAAGATCTGGACCAGCATGGCGCATCGCGCGGAGTGGATGATCCTGCTCGCGCGGACCGGCGACGAGGACTCGCGCGGGCGCGGGCTCTCGATCTTTCTGCTGCCGACCAACTCGCCCGGCATCGACATCCGCCCGATCCGCGACGCGATCGATGAACACGCGCTGAACGAAGTCTTCTTCGTCGACGTGGAGGTGCCCGCAGAAAACCGCATTGGCGAGGAGAACGAAGGCTGGCGTTACGCGACGACGCTCCTCCAGTACGAACGCGGCGACGCGCTCTTCATTGGCCAGTTCCGGCGCATGCTCGACGACCTAGAGGAAGCTCTCCGGTGCAATGATCGCCCCCCGAAGGACCGCGCGCTGCTCGCGCAGCACGAAATCGACTGGCAGGTGGCGCGAACGATGACGCTGCTCGTCGTCAGCATGCAGGGGCAGGGCCTCCACCCGGATCGCGAAGCGTCCGAGACGAAACTCTTCGTGTCGGAGGCCTATCAGCGTCTCGGCGCGACGGCGCAGCGTCTCAACAGCCTCTACGGCAATCTCACGCATCGGGACGCGCGCGCGCCGCTCGGCGGCCGCATCGAGTCGGCGGCCATCTCATCGTCGACGGCAACGCTGATCGCCGGCACGTCGGAGATCCAGCGGACGATTATTGCCACGCGCGGCCTAGGGCTGCCGCGCTAGCTCTTCGCAGCCTTCGCTTCCTGAATCAGCACCCATAACCTGTTCGGCGTGGCCGGGACTTCGCGCACGCTGACGCGGATCGGCGCGAGCGCGTCGTTGATCGCGCACATGATCGCCGCTGGCGTCGTGTTGATCGCGCCTTCGCCCGCGCCCTTCGCGCCCAGCGGCGTGAACGGCGAAGGCGTGACGAGCGCAGCCTTCTCGGTCATCGGCACTTCGTGCACTGTGGGCAGCAGGTAGTCCATCAGCGTCGTTGTGTGCGGCTGACAGTCCTCGTCGTAGACGTACTCCTCGAGCAGCGCCGCGCCGATGCCCTGTGCCACAGCGCCCTGGATCATCCCTTCGAGCGTCGCCGGGTTCATGCGCGTCCCGCAGTCATCGACGATGAAGTAGCGGAGGATGCTCACTGCGCCCGTCTCGCGGTCGATCTCGACCATAGCCAGATGCGCCGCGTTCGTCGCGGTCAGGTAGCCCTTCACGCGCCCCTGCTCGTCGGCCTGCTTGCGGTCGGGCGCGCTCCAGACGTAGGTCGCCTCCGGGCTCATATCGAGGTCCTTCGGCAGCAGATCGGAACGG
>JBKKBW010000520.1:0-2079 GCA_046713635.1 Dehalococcoidia bacterium | reverse complement strand
GAGTTCATGACGCGCCGCTTCGGCGAGGGCTGGTTCGCCGGCGGCCGCATGTCGGTGAATCTCGTCAACGTCCTTTGGGGCGCCGATGGCGGCGTGACCTGCCGGGGCCGCGTGCGTGAGTACACGGCCGAGGGCGATCGCCGCCGCGCCCACTGTGACGTCTGGGCGGAGAAAGCCGACGGCACGAAGATCATCGCTGGTACGGCGAGCGCGGTGGTAGCGTAGAGGCCTACGGGCGTCGAATGAGCCAGGCGGTCGTCGAGGCCGCACCGAGGTACAGCAACACAACCAAGAGTGCAGCAGCCATCGGGTTACCACGCTCCGCTCGCTGCCCGGTGGCCGGCAATGCCGGAGCTGCCGCCGTCGGCTGCGACGGTGGCATGACCTGCGGTGTGATTGTTGGCGCCTCTGTGTCGGATCCAACGCTCGACCACCTTACATCTTCCTCGCACTCGTCGGAGAAAAGTCGTCTGAGCTCGAGCGTGCCGAACCAACTTCCGTCTCGAAGTTTTGAGCCGGATACCGACACCCCGTAGTAAATTCCTACGCGGAAAGCGATGTCGAAGGTCCCCGGAGCGTCATGGAACGAGATCGCGTTGAAACGGTGCTCCAAACCGCAAGTAAGGAGCACATTGTTCAGCGCAAGTGCAGTCACGCTTTCATTACTGTTGAGCGCGAAGAGGATCGTGCCGCCAGACTCAACTGCTGCCTCGACTATGGTGTCAGTATCGGCTGGCGCCGTGTCAATAACCTCCGTCGCCGTGAATGGCGCATCTAACGTGCACGGCGTGATTAGACAAGACATTTCGACGGTGCCTCTTGCTCCGGTGTTATCAACCGTGCCTTGCACGACGAAAGAACTGCGACCCATGCCGATCTCGATGTAAGGCAGGCCGATCGCAAACTCGTTTCCAGTGTTCGAACCGTCAACACTTTGGTGCATGACCCGGTTGACGTTCGTAACGTCTTCACCAATCGGAATACATGGAGAGCAATTGTAGCGGGTCAACGCGAAGGCAAAGTCGCGAAGTTCCGCGCGGACGACTCTGTTTTCTGAGTCAAATGTCAGCATGACCGTTCCGCCGCGGCTGTTCCATACAGGATTGGACGTCTCTTCGATCTGACCCTGGTAAGTCACCGTCTCCGGGAAGACCGGATCCCCCGCCGCTGCCGTAGCCTGAGCGACGAGCACAGCAAGTTGCACCGAGAGGACGGCACTGATGAGAACGACCCACCGATACAATGCCGAAGCCACCTCCTGAACGTACTGGTGCAATTCTACCGCCCAATGTCTCCATTCGCCTCCATGCCTTGCCCTGTATACTGTCAACCTAATTCAGTCCTTATTCCAAGCAGGACGGCTCAAAGGGGTGACCTATGTACAAGATCGCGGTGATCGGCGGCGACGGCATCGGCCCGGAGGTAGTACGCGAGGGGCTGAAGGTGCTCGAGGCCGCCGCGGGCAAGACGGGCGTCAGGTACGAGTTGCAGGACTTCGACCTGGGTGGCGAGCGCTACTTGCGCACGGGCGAGCCCCTGCCAGACTCTGTCCTGGAAGAACTGCGTGGGTTCGACGCGATCTACCTGGGCGCCGTCGGACATCCGGAAGTCGCGCCCGGAATTCTCGAGAAGCAGCTCCTGCTGCGTATTCGTTTCGAGCTCGACCAGTACATCAACCTGCGGCCGGTGAAGCTGTACCCTGGCGTCGACACGCCGCTGAAGGACAAAGGCCCGGCCGAGATCGACTTCGTGATCGTGCGAGAGAACACCGAAGGGCTCTACTCTGGCATGGGCGGCTTCCAGTACAAGGGCACGCCACACGAGGTCTCGACGCAGATCCACATTACGACGCGGCACGGCGCGGAGCGCTGTATCCGGTACGCGTTCGACTACTGCCGGAAGCGCGGCCGCGAGAAGAAGCTGACTCTCTGCGCCAAGACGAACGTGCTGACCTTCGTCCACGATACGTGGTGGCGCGCGTTCAACGAAGTCGGCCACGCGGACTACCCAGACATCCAACGCGACTACGCGCATGTCGATGCGACGACGATGTGGATGGTAAAGAACCCTGAGTGGTTC
>JBKKBW010000519.1:0-6419 GCA_046713635.1 Dehalococcoidia bacterium | reverse complement strand
GCCGTAAACGCGTTACGCGATCAGCTGCTGCCTCTCGCGACAGTCGTGACGCCCAATCTGCCCGAGGCCGAGGTCCTGCTCGGCCGATCGATCTCGACCTGGGAGGAGATCCGCGAAGCGGCGAAGGACATCGTGGCGATGGGCCCGCTTGCCGTCGTGATGAAGGGTGGCCACGCCGAAGGCAAGATGGTGATCGATTTGCTCTACGACGGCCATGAGTACCGCGACTTCACGGCCACGCGCGTGGATACTCAGAATACGCACGGCACCGGCTGCACGTTTGCTTCGGCTATCGCGGCGGCGCTGGCGAAGGGCGAGAGCCTGCGCGTCGCCACTGCGATGGCGAAGGCATACGTTACGAAGGCGCTCCAGATGTCGTACCCGGTGGGGCAGGGCCACGGGCCAGTGCACCACTTCTTTCGCTACTGGCAGCCGAGGGCGCGGGAGGAGCAGTAGATGGCGCTGCTTGTCTTCGGTTCTCTTGCAGTCGCTGCCATGCTCGACTTCTACGCGCTGGAGGACCGCTCTTCCTGGTTCGTACTGGCGTTCGCGGCGGCGTGCGCTGCTTCCGCCGTCTACGCGTTGTTCATCCAGGCCTGGCCCTTCGCGGCAATCGAGGCGGTCTGGTCTGGCGTCGCGCTGCGCCGTTGGTCGAGAAGGAGGGCCACTCCGCGATGAGCAAGAACACTGCGAGCTTCCGCGTCCGTCTCCCAGAGGACTGGGGCATTCAGCCAGTGCCGCTCGACCGCCGTCGCCTCCGCCCGCTCGACCTCGCGATCCTCTGGGGCGACATTGCCGTCAGCCTGCTCGTGATGATTGCCGGTGCCTTGCTGGTGCCGGCGTTGAGCACGAAAGAGGCGATGGCCGCGATCTTCATCGGCACGTTGCTTGGTACGGTGCTGCTATCGCTCGCCGGGTTCGTCGCAACAAAGACCGGCGTGCCGACGATGGTCACGCTCCGGCCCTCGCTCGGCATCCGGGGCTCGTACCTAGCGTCCGGCTTCAACATCGTGCAGCTCATCGGCTGGGCCGCGCTCGAGATCATCATCATGGCGCAGGCCGCGGCTGCGCTCAGCGAGCACTACCTGGACTTCCGAGGCTACTATCTCTGGCTCGTCTTCTTCGGCCTCCTCGGAACGGCGATGGCGGTGGGTGGGCCTGTCGTGGTGATCCGGGAGTTCATGCAAAAGTTCGGCGTTTGGATCGTCGGCGCGGCGACGGTCTGGCTTACGTTCTACTTGTTCCACGCCTACGACATGTCCGCGATCTGGAATCGAGAGGGCGAAGGTGGCTTCCCCAACTTCTGGCAGGGCGTCGATCTGGTGATCGCGCTACCGGCGTCCTGGCTCCCACTCGTGGGCGACTACAGTCGCTTCGCGAAGCGCGCCGCCTCTGGGGCAATCGGCACGTACATCGGCTATGCAATCGCGAACAGCTGGTTCTTCATTCTCGGCATGCTCTATGTGCAGGCGCTCCAGACGGGCCCGTTCACCTTGGTCGATGCCCTCGTCAAGATGATGCTCCCACTGACCGCCGGCTGGCTCGCCCTGATCGTGCTGCTTGCGGGCGAGACCGACGAGGGTTTCGCGAACATCTACTCGACGGCGGTCTCAATACAAAACCTAGTCCCGAAGGTCAGCCATGCGGTGCTCGTGTGCATCGTCGGTGCGCTATCGATCGTTGTTGCTGCCAGCCTGGACCTCCTCGCGTACGAGACGTTCCTGCTGCTCATCGCCGGGGTGTTCGTGCCGGTGTTCGGGATCCTGTTGTCGGACTACTTCGTCGTTAGGGGCCGCCCGTACGAGCCGAGTGACCTGTACGAGCAATCGGGTGGCTGGCCTGCCTGGGGCTTCAACCCTGTAGGACTGGCAGCGTGGGCCGCCGGCTTCCTGATCTACGTCCACGCCGCTCAGCCGCCCTGGCTTTTGGAACATGCCGACTTCGTGTCGTGGGCACCGAGCTGGATGACGCACGTCGGCGGAACCATCCCGGCGTTCGTCTTCAGCTTCGTCGCGTACTGGCTCGGCTGGCAGCTATGGTCGATGGTCAGACCGAACAGCGCTCGGCCTGCAGCAGCGCCCTCCGGAGCGGATGGCGGCAGGTTATGATGAGTGAGGAGACTCGTGTGACATGATCCTCCTCTCCCGCCTCGGGCAGTCAATCGTCAAGAAGTCGTCGTCAAGGTTCCGTGCGCGACTGCTCTATCTGGTCTTCGCTGCTGGCTTTGTCGCGATGGCCGTCGCCGGCACCGTGAAAGGCGATGCCCTCGTTATCGCGCTCGGATTGGTCTTCGCGATTGCCACGGCATCGATCGCGATGCTGGCACCGCGGCTGGCGCCTTCGTTCGCGCCCAATCATCGAGTCGGGAGACCTGAAGATGACTGACCAACTCGTCATCGCGGGCAAGACGTTCAACTCACGCCTGATCCTTGGGACGGGTAAGTATGCTAGCCCCGAGGCCTGCCGGGCTGCGCTCGATGCGTCTGGCACAGAGATGGTGACGGTGGCGATCCGCCGCCTCGATCTCGACAACCCGAACAAACAGACCGAGCTCGACTACATCGATTGGCAGCGCTACGCGATCCTGCCGAATACGGCCGGCAGCAAAACGGTCGAAGAGGCGCTGTTCACGGCGCGCCTCGGCCGTGAGTTGACAGGATCGAACTGGCTAAAGCTCGAAGTCATCCCCGACCCAAAGTACCTGCTGCCGGACCCGATCGGGACGCTTGAAGCGGCGAAGCAGCTGGTCGCCGAGGACTTCGTCGTGCTGCCCTACATCCACGCCGACCCGGTCCTTGCGCGCCACCTCGAAGAGGCGGGCTGCGCGACCGTCATGCCGCTCGGCTCGGCTATTGGCTCCGGCCAGGGCATCCTGACCATCGATGAGATCAAGATCATCATCGAGCAGGCGGGCGTTCCCGTCGTGGTCGACGCTGGCCTCGGCTCCCCTTCGGACGCCGCGCTCGCGATGGAGATCGGCGCGGACGCCGTGCTGATCAACAGCGCCATCGCGCTTGCGCAGGACCCGCCGCTGATGGCCGAATCGATGAAGCTCGGCGTCGAGGCGGGACGAAAGGCGTTCGAGGCCGGCCGCATTCCGCGCCAGGCGTTCGCTTCGGCCAGCAGCCCTACCGAAGGCATTGCCGTCCCGAAATGACGCCGCCCGATCGAATGCGTCGTTGGGTCAGCCCGGCGCTTATGCTCATCACTGACCGCTCCCTCCTCCGTGGCCGTCCGCTTGAGGAGGTGGCATCGCAGGCCGTCGACGGCGGAGTGACCGCCGTCCAGCTACGCGAGAAGGATCTCTCGGGGTGCGAGCTTGACGAAATGGCGATGACGCTGCGCGCCGTTCTGCAGGGCAGGGCGCTCGTGCTGATCAATGACAGAGCGGACGTAGCGGCCGCATCCGGCTCCGACGGCGTCCATCTGCCCGAGCGCTGCCTGCCGGTCCACGCCGTTCGCCGTCTTGTCGGCGATGGCTGCATCGTGGGCCACTCCGTCCACAGCGTCGAAGCCGCTCTCCAGGCCGAACGCGAAGGGGCCGACTACGTGCAAGTCGGCCCGGTCTTCGCTACCGAGTCACATCCAAGCACCGACCCGGGCGGCGTGAGTCTCGTTAGCGTGGTCGCCGACGCTGTAGCCGTTCCCGTGATCGCCGTCGGTGGGATCGATGCTTCGCGCGTCCGCGACGTGATCGATGCTGGAGCCGATGGCATCGCTGTCATCCGTGCCATCCTCACCGCCGAAGATCCGGCCGGCGCCGCTGGCAGCCTCAGTGCGGCACTGCATGAAGCCTACGCCGCGTAGCCTACCCCTGAGGGTAGCCATCGCCACACGGTCATGATCTCCCTCACGCTTAACGGCAAGCCCCGCTCTTTCGACGCGGAGGTCTCCGTCCCGGAACTCCTGCGTCAGCTCGATATCAACCCACGCCTCGTCGCGGTCGCGATAAACGGCGAGGTCGTACCCAAGAAGTCGCTCGATGCTACTACGATTCGGGATGGCGATACGATCGAGATCGTCCGCATGGTCGGCGGGGGGAGGGGACAGGGCCCGACCCTTGACCCTCGACCCTCGACCCCCGGGGCGGAGGTGTTGGTGGTGGGCGCAGGGATCATCGGCTGCGCCATCGCCTACGAGCTGTCGCGCCGCGGCATCTCCTGCGTCGTGCTGGACAGCCGGCGGCTCGGCATGGCCGCGACAAACGCCGCGGCAGGCGTACTCTCGCCGCTGGCCGAGTTCGAACGCCCCGGAGTGCTCATCCGCCTAGGCCTGGAATCACTGCGCCTCTACCCAACATGGGTCGAACGCCTGCGAGAAGACGTACCGGATATCGACGTGGAGTTCGTCACGAACGGCGTCCTGCGCGTCGCGTTCAACGACGGGGAGCTGGCGGATTACCGCGCTGGACTTCGCTTCCGCGAAGAGCTTGGCGTCGAGCTGGTCGAGCTCGATCAGCAGCTCGTCCAAGAGCTTGAGCCGCGCCTAAACGAGCGCGTCATCGGCGGCGTGCTTAGCCCGGACGAAGGGCAGGTAAGCAACCAGCTGTTCACGCTCGCTCTCTCTCGTGCAGCCAAGAAGCGCGGCGCGCGCTTCGTCGAAGGGGCGCCGGTGCTGCGCTTCCTCCGTCGCGCCTCGCGCGTCACGGGCGTCCGCACCCCCCAGGGTGATTTCGCGTGCGATCGCCTTGTCCTTGCCGCGGGGGCGTGGACGCGTCCGCTCGCGAAAAAGCTCGGCGTCGACATCGCGACGTTTCCCGTTCGAGGACAAATGCTCGCGCTGGGCGGCATGATCACTCCTATCGGCCGTCCGGTCTGGGGGAAGCGCGGCTACGTCACGCCTCGCGCCAACGGTCTCGTCTTCGCTGGCGCGACGGTCGAGCAGACTGGCTTCCGCATCCGAACGACGAAGCGTGGGCTCGACTCGGTCCGGCGCGGGGCATTCGAACTGGTGCCGCAACTCCGTCAGGCGAAGGAGCACTTCACCTGGGCCGGCCTCCGCCCCGGTTCGCCGGATGGCCTACCGATCATGGGCGCGCTCGCTAGTTGGGACAACGTCATGGTGGCTACCGGCCACTTCCGCAACGGCATCCTACTCGGCCCGATCACGGGCGAGCTAGTCGCAGACGCGCTGGTCGACGGCCAGACGGTGCCGCTCGCGCCGTTTGATCCGGATCGCTTTGGAGCATCGGACAGACGCGGATCGTAACCATTGTCGAAAGAGTTTGCACCCGCTTCAATACAGCACATGACAGAAGGCTACGCGGAGGTCAACGGCGCTCGCCTTTACTACGAGTCCGCCGGCAGCGGCCGCCCCGTCGTGTTCATCCATGGCTTCTCGCTCGATACGCGGATGTGGGACGCGCAGTTCGGTGCCTTCGCCGATCGCTACCACGTGGTCCGATATGACGTGCGCGGCTTTGGCCGCTCCAGCGTTCCGGATGGCCACGCGTACACGACCGAAGGCGACCTAAGCGCACTCCTGCAGCATCTGGGCATAGACTCACCGGTGCTCATCGGCCACTCGATGGGTGGCGGCATCGCGATCGACTACGCCGTTGCGTACCCCGACGGCCTGCGGGCCCTCGTCCTGGTCGATGCCATCCTCGGCGGCTACTCCTGGTCCGATGACATGGCTGAATCGCTCGAGGCGGTCTACGATGACGCCCGCAAGTCTGGTGCTGAGGCGGCGCGAGCGACGTGGATGGACCACGGGATGTTTTCGCCCGGATTGACGAATGACCGCAGCCGGGACGCCCTCCGTAGGATCATCACTGAGTGCTCGGGCTGGCACTGGGCGAATGCCGGGCAAGACCCGAACGTGCAGCTCCAACCACCGGCAATAGAGCGTCTGCAGGAGATTGCTGTTCCAACGTTGGCACTCGTCGGCGAGCTCGACACACCCGATTTCCTCAGCGTCAGTGACATTCTTGAGGCGAACATCCCCCATGCGCGCCGGGGCATGCTTCCAGGCGCCGGCCACATGGCGAACATGGAAGCGCCAGAGGAGTTCAACCGTATCGTCCTTGACTTCCTCGCAGACCTGTGAAGAACCTCGACGCGATCGCTGCTGATATCCGGCGGCGCATCATCGCGGATGCTGATCCCTCGCGAGCCGAGGGCGAACGTCGTTACTTCAAGGACACGATCCGCAATCGAGGGCTCAGCGTTCCTAAGTGCCAGACCCTGGCCCGTGCCGTTTATCGCGAGCACAAGGCAGAGCTGGCGCAAGATGACTGGTTCGCGGTGGCCGAGAAGCTGCTCGCCGGCGGTTGGCACGAGGAAGGTACCATCGGGCTGGAGCTGGTGCGTCGAACGAAGCCAGCTCCCTCCGTCGAGCTGTTCGATCGCTACGAGCGCTGGCTTGGTGCATATGTCGGCAACTGGGCCCACTGCGACGAACTCTGCATCCACCTGATC
>JBKKBW010000518.1:0-3493 GCA_046713635.1 Dehalococcoidia bacterium | reverse complement strand
GGAGTACACCGAGTTTCCGATGTTACCCGGCGCCACCGTGAAGTCATACCAAGCCACGTTGACCGGACCGTCCGGCGATTCCATCACGTTGTTCCCATCGATCCCCTTGATCTGGATCGGCGCGTTCACGCCGAATTTGGGGATGACCAGCGCAGCGATCGCGGACGGGTCCGGTGTCGGATGGGGGATGGTGGGCGTTGGCCGCGGCGTCAGAGCCGCGCCGATCGATTCGTTGAACGTCACCACCGTTTCGGGCTGGCTGTGCCCCTTCCCCACATTGCCAGTGAGCGTCAGCACCAGAAGGATGGCCGCTGAGAGAAGGGCCGCCACGCCGAGGCCCAGCACGAGAACGGGGAGCCGCTGCCAGCGGCTGCGTGGCGCGGAGCTAGTGTATTCGGCCATAGAAACTCATCTGTTCCAGAACAGGTCAGGGACTCGATGCAACTAGTAGGGATCGTATCAACCCATAACGTGGCAATCAACCTGAGGCAGCACAGTTCTTGACCGCGTCCTCACCCGTAGGGAGAATGAGTGCGCTTCTCATGAATATACGCCTACTTGCGCTGTTTGTTACATTCGGATGCTTCGCCATAGGCTGCGGAGGCGGCAGTAACGAGGTCTCCCGCGTACGGACGCCTGCGCCAGCCGCCCCGCGCGATGCCATCGCGTTTGGCGCCGTCGGCGACGCGGGGCAACACGCCCTCTACCTGGTCCTGCCCGACGGCACCGCGCCCCAGAAACTCACCAGCGAGGTCCAGAGCGTCTCGTTCCCGCGCTGGTCACCGGACGGCGACCGCATCGCCTACGTTGTTGCGGGCGGCCGCGGTCCCGGCACCAAAGCGGCCCTGCGCGTCTACAACTTCGACGGCGCAATAACGACAACCATCAGCGAAGACGTGCTCGCGTCCGGCGACGAAGCGCCCATGGCCTGGTCGCCCGATGGCACGCGTCTCGCGTTCATCGAAGCGATGGAGGGCGGCGGCGCTGGCAGCGGCACGCTCCGGCTCTACAGCGTCCAAGACGGCGCGCTCCTTGCCGGGCCGTCCGTCGTCGCCACGTCCGTCGACTGGTCATCGCGCAACGAGCTTGTCATCGTCGCTCCGGACGACGGCTCGGCGACCGACGTCTACACGCTCCAGCCTGGCGACAGCGAGCCGCGCCTCGCGCTCGCGCTCGAAGGCATCGAGAGCGCGCCAGCCTGGTCGCTCGACGGCGAGACGCTCGCGTTCTGGAACGGCCCGACCGTGGAGCTCACACAACGGACGCTCTTCCTCCTGCCCGGAGGCGACGGCTCGGCGCAGGAGATCGGTCCGGGCATGGACGCTTCGTGGTCGAGCGGAGGCCTGCTCGGCTACAGCGGCTCGCAGCCGTCCGGCGAGCGCGGCGTCCTCGATATCTACACGCTGGCCCCAGACGACGAGGCGCCGGCGCGCCGGACGCGATCGATCACGCTCGACCGCTGGCCGAGCTGGTCGCCGCAGGAGGACGCCGTCGCCTACCTGGGGCTTGCGGACGCTTCGACAGCGTTCCTCTGCATCATCGAGCTCGAGACGCGCAACAACGACTGCCTGAACCTGCCCGGCCTCACCCCCAGCCCCCCGGCCTGGAGCCCGTACTAAGAAGAGAGCGCCCCATCGGGGGCGCTCTCTCGTCTAGCGAAAGGTTGCTTCTTACAGCCCGAGGCGTCGCAGCAGCCCGGCCGAGCCAGCCCAAACGCCCCCGCCGGCCGGGAAAGCATCGATGAGGCCGGCGTTGAGCTGCAAGATCAGGAGCGCGTCCGTGGAGGTGATCGAGCCGCTGCCGTTCACGTCCGCGTTCTGCGGACAGGGCAGCGTGTCGATGATCCCAGCATCGAACTGCAGGACGAGCTGCGCGTCGACGGGATCGATCTCGCCGTCGCAGTCCACATCGCCCAGCAGGCCCGGCGCGCCCTTCGGCTCGCCGAAGTTCCAGGCGCTGGCCGCTGTGGTAAGCACGGTGAACTGGATGTCATTCAGTGCGCCGCCGATCAGCGTATGGCGTTTCGTGACACAGGGATTGGGACTGGCCACGCCCGGCGAGCCGACGCAGTTAGGCACCTGGACGCCGTTGCGGAACACCTGAAGCGTGTTCTGGGTCTCTCCGGCCGGAATAATCGACGCGTCCAGCGTGAAGACGATCGTGTTCGGATTCGACGCGGCGAGCGCGTTGGGCGCTGAGATGTTCACCTGCTCGCCGAACAGGTTGTAGCCCGCCGGGTCGGGCTCCGTGATGGTTGTCTCATCGATCGTCACCTTACCGCCGGTGATGGACACTATCGTCACGCTCGTCTCGACCTTGTCGCTGGCGGTTGCGCCGTCATGCTCGTTGTCTGTCGTGACCTTGCCTGGCCCGAAGATCTCTTCGTTGACGAACTCGCAGCATGGCGTTGGCGTAGATGTGATCGTGGGCGTGAACGTCGGTGGTAGCGGCGTGTTCGACGGCGGTACCGGCGTGAACGTGAGTGTCGGCGGCACCGTGTTCGTCGCGGTCGGCGTCGCGCTCGCCGTGAACGTGGCCGTCGGGCAGAGACCGCCTGGACACGGCGTCGCCGTCGCTGTGCCTGTCGATGTTGGCGTGCTCGTCGGCGTCGATGTGGGCACGACCGCGCAGTTGATCAGCAGCGAGTCGACCATGGTCACGGTAGCCGGCGTGGCGGTGAGCGGGTCCAACGGGCCGGACGTAGCCACGGCAACGGGAACGGGCGTGCCGAGCGGGTTGATGAATTGTGTACCGGAGGCGTTCAGGATGACGCGGAACTGGCCCAGGCTGGGGCAGGTAACGTCCATCCGAAGCAGCTCGCCGACATAGTGGCTGGCGGGGAAGGGCGGGAAGAGTCCCGAACGTATCTGGTGCTGCTTGGACGTCGCTGGCGCCGCGGGGGCCTGCTGGCAGAGCAGGGTGTCCGGCCAGATCGATTCGCCCAGGCAGGAGGGCTTGGGTGGCGGCGGATACTTCAGCCCCGCCCAGTACACGTTCGTATCGAAGCCGCCGTAGCCGTCTTGTCCTGGCGCTTCACTCGCCGGGATGACGTTGGCGCGGACGCTGATGCTGACCGGCGTCTGCGTGGTGATGGCCGTCTCGAACGGCACGATGCACTTGTCAGGCTTCGCCGGGTCTGCGGGCGTTGGCGGCGTCGGCGCAGTCACACAGGTGACGCGCGGGCCGCTCGCGCTGAGCGACATCTCCGGCGTCTTCTCCTGGCAGTCGATTACGATCTTGTGCACAGACGTCTCGTTCTTTATCTCGACCAGCCCGCCGGTACTGTTTAGGAACGCGGTCCTGTCCGCCGGGCCGCCAGGGCCCTCGAGCGTGATCGACTGCAAACCAGGAGCCGTGCAGTATAGCTGTACCTGGAGGATGGAACTTTCGTGGTTGCTCAGCGGTGTAAAGGGCGACGACGCAGCGACACGACCGCTGTGCAGCACCGTCGAGGTGCCTGATCGGGCGCAGGTCGAAGGGAGCAATTGTGGCC
>JBKKBW010000517.1:0-3532 GCA_046713635.1 Dehalococcoidia bacterium | reverse complement strand
ACGGAGAGCTGCTTGCCACGCCTGATGGCGTCGAGGGCGTGGCGCTCTGGCTGCCGCCGGGCCTCGCACACACGCCGATGCTGCGGCTCGCTCGATCCGGCCTCGCGCTGGCGCCCTTCAAGTTCGGCCTCGAAAGCATCGGACGCTTCACGGCCGCCAACACGGTCGAGCAGAAGCGCGCTAAGCTCGCCCCGGAGCCGCACTGGTACCTCTGGGTGATCGGCGTGGAGCCGGAACGCCAGGGACGCGGCATCGGGACCTCGCTCATCGAGCCGATGCTCCGCCATGCAGACACGGACGGTACGCCTTGCTATCTTGAGACCCACAAAGAACGCAACGTCGCGTTCTACAGCAACCATGGCTTTCAAGCGGTCGCGTCGGGCAACGTGCCGAAGGGCGGCCCGGCGTACTGGTGCTTGAAGCGGGAGGCAAGGAGGTAATACATGGTGACGCAGACAGACACCGCCGCACTGCAGGACTCACAGATCGACGAGCTATCGCACGTGCTCACGCGCGCCTTCTGGGACGATCCCCTCACGATGTACATGATGCCGGACGAGAAGAGGCGTACGGCTGCCTTGCCATGGTTCTTCAGAAAGGCCGCGCAGATATCGCATCGCTACGGTGAGCCGTTTACGACCGCAGGCAACATCGAGGCGGGCGCGCTCTGGTTGCCGCCCGGCAAAGCGATCCTCACCCTGCCGCAGATGCTCCGCGTCGGCATGCTCGCCGCGCCGTTCAAATTCGGCCCGGGGCCGTTCATGCGCTTCATGGGCGCGATGAATCATATGGAACACCTCCACAAGCGAGACGTGCCGCCCGACCACTGGTATCTGTTCGTCCTGGGCGTCGATCCGGACCGTCAGGGCCAGGGCCTTGGTGGCAAGATGATCGCGCCGATCATCGAACGCGCCGACAAAGACCGGCTGCCCTGCTACTTAGAAACGATGAAGGAGCGCAACGTCACCTTCTACCAGAAGCACGGCTTCGAAGTCGTCGTTGATGACACGCTCAAAGATGGCCCGCGCTACTGGACAATGAAGCGCGCGCCAATCGGCTAGGAGGCCACATGAACACACAGCAGATCGTCGATACGTACGGCTCATCCTGGGGCGAGCCTGACATCGCGAAACGCCGGCAGCTGCTCGAGCAATCGCTGGCCGACGACGCCACCTACACCGACCCACAGTCGCATGCCGAAGGGCCTGGCGCGCTCGTCGAGCTAATCTCGGGCTTTCAAGCACAGGTCAGCGGTGCGAAGATCGTCGCCACCAGCGCCGTCGACGTACATCACGAGAAGTTTCGCTTCAGCTGGGCGATGCTGGCTGCGGACGGCTCGACAATGATGGAAGGGATCGATTTCGGCGAGCTTGCACCGGACGGCCGCATCCAGAAGATCGTCGGCTTCTTCGGTCCGGCGCCGGCCATGCCGTAGCCGGTCACTGGCGGAGCGGCCCGGTACTAGCGCCCGACTTCTACCAGCGCCAGCACGTCGTTCAAGCTGCCCGAACGGAAGCCGGCCAGGTCGAGTGTGACGTACGCGTAGCCGAGCGCTTTCAGGCGCTCGACGATCGCATCTCTATGTTCTACGAGCCCGGCCATATCGGACGCTTCTACTTCTATACGCGCAACGTCGCTGTGGTGGCGCACGCGCAACTGTCGCAGGCCCAGCGATCGCAAGAACGCCTCCGCCGCTTCGATTCGGTCCAGCGCCTCGATCGTCACCGGCGTCCCGTACGGTATTCGCGACGATAGGCACGCCATCGCTGGCTTGTCCCACGTCGGGAGCCCGCGGGCATGGGATAGGGCGCGGATCTCGTCCTTTGTCAGGCCGGCCTCGATGAGCGGGCTGCGCACGCCGTTCTCGGCGGCCGCGACGCGACCCGGACGGTGGTCACCCAGATCGTCCATGTTGCAGCCGTCCAGCACGAAGGCGAAGCCGCGCTCACGGGCCATATCCGCGAGGATGCTGTAGAGCTCGGTCTTGCAGTGGTAGCAGCGTTGCGGTGAGTTCTCGACGTAGCCGGGGCGGTCCATCTCGGAGGTATCGATGAGCTCGTGCCGGATGCCGATTGTTCGCGCCAGCTCTTGGGCCTCTTCTACTTCCGAAGCAGGGATCGACGGGGAGACGCCGGTTACGGCCAGCGCGCGTTCGCCGAGCGCGTCGAACGCTGCGGCCGCGACAAACGTGCTATCGACGCCCGCGGAGAAGGCAACGATGGCCGAGCCCATCTCGGCGAGGATGGCCTGGAGGCGTTCGAGCTTGGGGGAGACATCGTTCATGGCGATCTGCCTCATCCTAACATGGACCCTTGATTGTTCTTACCTTTTTCACTTTTTCACGTCCGATTAGATTCAACAACAATCGAGCCGTTTTTGGCGGTCCGACGGCCTTGCTGAGGGCGCCGGGCGAGCGCCGCCCGACCCTACGGCGCCAGACGCGGCGAGGACGCGGAAGACGGTGCGGCGCAAGGCCGTACTTTGCGGCGAGGGCGTTGATGGAGGCGCCTTCGTTGTGGAGGCGAAGGAGTGTTTCGTTGCGAGCGCTGAGGCGCAGCCGCAGGGCACCGGCGTGCCGATCGTAGCGGCAGCGTTCGAGCGGGCAGCGGAGGCAGCTTGGCGAGAGCTCGCAGCCGATGTCCTGGTAGCCGATGTGGTCCGACAGCGCGTCCTGGCGGACCCGGCGGCCGGTGTTGTGCAGCTCCTGCTGGTTGTACGTTGCCAACACGACTCAATCCCTCCGTACTACTCGTTTCGTTCATTGCTATCTGTTGAGAGCCTGCGGCGTTAGGGCGCACGCCGTGCGCCCCTACAGCGCGTCAGGCAGTGCGTCGTCGCTGCGTTCAGCATGATGTGGTGCCGATCAGTCGTCCGCGGGCGACACGCGGCGCGGCGTCTCTGGCGGCGTCGACGAGGAGCGCGAGGCTGACGAGATAGTCGTCATGGCCATCGGCCGCGTCGACGAAGAAGTTCATTGTTCTGTTGGCGCGGTAGACGGTGCGGGCGCGTTCCAGTTCGTGGGCGCAGTGGCGGTGTTCGACGGAACCGTCCTGTGCGTAGAGCTTCAGGCGGCCGGAGTTCACGGCGGCGAGTAATCCATAGCCGAGGCGCGACTTGGTGTCCGCGGTGAACTTGAGCGGCAGGACGACGTGCGAGCCGAGCGCAACGATGAGCAGGCGCGCCATTGTCTCGCCGAGGCCGGTCGCGTCGACGGCGAGGCGACGGACTTGCCAGACTTCGCGGAGCAATTCGGCGAGACGGCGGAGGAGGAAGTCGTGCGGATCGCCTGTCCAGGCGTACTGCTCGACGACATCGAGGCGCGGTTCGTAGACGAAGCCGCCCGTGGCGCTGGCGCCTTCGTTGGGGAACACTGCGCGCGCGATGGTGAGGACGGTGGCGTCGTGATCGGTAGGACGGGCGCCATCGATGATCGTTCCGCCAGCGAGATCGAGGCCGGCGACGTAGGTCTCGCCGGCACGGGGCCAGCGCTGGCGCGCGTGCGTGCCCTGGAGTTGGGCGAGCTGGCCGGGAC
>JBKKBW010000516.1:0-1490 GCA_046713635.1 Dehalococcoidia bacterium | reverse complement strand
TCCGGCTGCACACGCATAGCCCGGCTCAGCCGCAGCCGGCCCTCGTACTCGCCACCAGCACCGCTCTGCTGGCGCATGAACCCGTCTAGCCGGAGGAAAAGCTCCGGCAACAGCTCGCGCGTTCGCGCAACGGACTTCTCCGTCTCGCTAGCGGCGTCGCGTAGCTCGCCCGCGCCGAACTGTTGCGCTGCTTCGCCCCGTAGCGAGCCACGTACGCTGCCCACGAGCCCTCCGTTGCGCGTTGCGATGCGATCGAGCAGCGCGGAGACTTCATCCTCGCTGGTCTTGAACCCGAACTGATCGGTCGCCTCTCCTTCCAGGTGGTGCGCCTCGTCGATCACGACGTGCCGGTAGTCAGGGATCACGCCACCGCCCACCACAACGTCCGAAAGCAGAAGCGCATGGTTTACCAGTAGCACGTGTGCTGCTTCCGCCCTCCGCCGAGCACGCAGGAGGAAGCACGAGCCATCTCGCACGAACGCGCACGGTGTCGAGAGGCACGCTTCGTTTTGCGCGCTCAGCCGTCCCCAGACGGCATCCTCTCCCTGTGACAGTCGCAGCTCGGATCGGTCGCCTGTGTCCGTGTTTGGCAGCCAGAGCAGCAGGCGCACCATCAGCTTCGCTTCGTCTGGCGTGAGGTTTGCAGAACGGCGCATATTCGACCAGCGAAGCAAGCACAGATAATTGCGGCGTCCCTTCAGCTGAGCGGCACGCAGGTCGCTGCCGTTCGGCAGCAGTTGCATTACCTTCGGAACGTCCTGGCTAAGGAGCTGCTCTTGCAAGTTGATCGTGTTCGTGGAGACCACGACGCGTTCGTTGTTCATCAGTGCGTGTTGCGCCGCCGGCAGAAGGTATGCGATCGACTTCCCGATCCCGGTCCCCGCTTCGATCATAAGCTGGCCACCGCTATTCAACGTGGTTGTGACCGCGCGTGCCATAGCCACCTGCTCACTGCGTTCCTCAAAAGCCTCGATCACAGATCGAGCGTCGTGCATCAGCGCCTTCTCGATCTTGTCAGCGTCGATGAGCTCGTGCTCATCGGCCATCGATTGGAGCGCGCTGCCGTACTTCCTGGGCGGCCTAACAGCATCGTGCAGTAAGGCGGGCGCATCGGCTGTAGCGAGGGCTGGCAGCTCGTCTAGCAACTCTTGCAGCAGGTAGCGCATCGGCCAATCGGTCAGTGCCGCGGCGCGCGCTGCCTCGACGAGCAGCGTGGGTGGTAGTGCCGCCAGCTTTTCCCGAAGGGCAACGAAGACGAAGCGCGCTGCCTCGGCGTCCGCCAGCGCCCGATGTGCTCCGACGAACTCGATGCCGAGGTGGGTCGCGATACCCAGAAGGCTGCGTTCGATCAGCTCTGGCAAGAGCAACGCGGCCAAGTCCTGTGTGTCGTAGCTCGGCCCTGGAGGCTGTATCTGCGCCCGACTGAGAAACCCCAGGTCAAACGCGATGTTCTGGCCGATAACCGGCGCGTCGCCGATGAACGACTTCAG
>JBKKBW010000515.1:0-2145 GCA_046713635.1 Dehalococcoidia bacterium | reverse complement strand
GGTGGTGGGCATCGACGGTGCCGCTTGCCGGAGCAGGCATGGCGCTCGCGTGGAACGTCGTTGCCCAAGGCGAGGACATCACGATGATCGCGCTGCCGTTCTGGCCGCTAGCAGGCCTCTCGCTCGGCGCGCTTTCGCGGTTTGAGCCAGAGAAGGTCGCTGAGCCAAGCCGGTTGTGGGCGGCGGTCACCCGGCCATTCGAGCACTGGTGGAAAGGCCCGGCACGCGGGCCGGTGCTCGCCGGAGTAGCCGCGCTCGCATTCGTCGCGATTGTCGCGCGGCCAGTCGCAGCCGAGATGCTCGTACAGAAGAGTGACGAAGCGGCTGACATCGACAACCCCCGCTCTCTGCAAATGATGCGCTGGGCCGAACGTCTCACCCCCATGAGCGCGGACTACCATCGCCGTCTAAGCAACGCGTTTCTGCGGAACGGTGCGTTCGGGGCAGCGTTGGACGAACAGAACGCGGTGCTCGAAGCGCGCCGTGACTTCGCCCCAGATGAGGTTCGCCTCGGCTGGCTCTATTGGTTCGGACGCGACTTGGACAACGCGGTACTGGCATTTGATCGCGCAGTAGCGCTCGATCGCTGGGACACCACTCGTGGCGACGTACACATGGCGCTTGGGCTAGCGCGGGCGGCCTCGGGCAACTACGAGGGAGCGCGGGACGCCTTCGCCTACGGGCTCTCCCTCTCGCCTAGCACATTGCGAGACGACGCATGGCTCACCGATCAGAACGTGGACCCGGCTCTCACGTACATCGACCCAGCGTACCTACAGCCCGTCGCGCAAGGACTGCCAGGGGACCTACAGCGCAGCATCCTGCGTCGCCTAGGCCTTCCTAGCCGGCGCACTCCAGTTGGCCCGCCGAGCACGGTGAGCGACTACAGCCTTTCGGCCGTGCTCGACCGCATGCGGGCTGATTACGAAGCGCTGCTAAGAACTGACGTGGAGCGCGCCGAAGCGCTATTGGGCACCATGGGCCAGCTCGCGCTGAACGCGGAATTGGCAGATCAGGCTGTCTCGTATTATCAGGAGTTGGCGCAGCGCACACCAGACGACGAGAAGGGGCACTATGGCCTGGGCTTGGCGTATAACGCCAAGGGCGACAACGAACGCGCTGCTAAGTCATTCCAGAGGGTGCTCTTTCTGAGCGAGAGCGAAGACGTCTACGTTGTCCGCGAAGCGTTCAGCCACTTCCAGCTAGGTCTCATCGCACTGAAGCAGCAGCCGCCGGACATTCCTGCGGCCCGGCGCGCGCTGCAGGAGGCTCGCGATTCGTATCGATGGAGCTACCTACCCCACCTGTATCCATACCTAGCCTTGGCTCACGCACTGGGTGATGATACTGGTGGCGCGCGTTCGCTACTGCACAAGGAGCTATATCTGTTGGACTCCGATGCAGGAGAACGCAGCGGTGATTCTTTCCCCGAACCTGCCGAGGAAACGACTGAGCCGGCAGTGCGTTGACCTCTATGTAGAGCTGTTTCACGGCGCGGCCTTGCCAGGTGTCTGCTAGCTCGGCTAGACTTGGATTGCCCCGCCATCTTGACATAGGAGTACCCCGTTGCCACGGATACACTTCCGCGGGCGTGACATTCTGAAGCTACTTCGTTGGTCGGGACTTGTCTTTTTCCCGGTCATCTTCTTCATGGGCATCGATCTGACAAAAACAGTGGATGTCCTGCGCGACTCAAATGTCGCGCTGGTATTGCTTGCCATACTGCTCATGGAATCAGCGATCTTGATCCGGGTCTTGCGCTGGAAGACTGTCTGCGAAGCCACTGGCGTCCACTACCCGCGCTTTTGGGACTACCTCTCGCTCTTCTATACGGGTCTCTTCGCAGGGACAGCCATGCCCCAGGTCGCAGCGTCGTTCGCTCCAGTGCTGTTCGTTTCCGAAGACGGACGTTCGTGGCGGAGAGCGGCGATCAGCATTCTCTTCGATCGCTTCGTCGAACTAGGCATGATACTGCTGTTCGCCTTTGGCGCAGCGATTTATCTCTACCGCGAACTGCCCGAAGCTTCGGTCGCCGTAATGGTCGGGCTCTTCGTCGTAGCGATTGGGCTCGTGCTGGCCTTTCCTGCGCTCCGCCTCATCCGTGCCCGCTACGGCGCTGCTTGAGCTGCTCGCTGGCCCCTCGTT
>JBKKBW010000514.1:0-2832 GCA_046713635.1 Dehalococcoidia bacterium | reverse complement strand
GTATTTCGTTTCGTTCCCTGTTGTCGTCGCACGTCGTGCAGCCGGTGCCCGCATCGAACTCCCAAATCTTGCCACCAGTGGCTGCGTCCAGCGCGTACATCGTCTCGCCGCCCGCGACGAACACGGTCATCCGATTGTCTACTTCCGCAACGGACGCGCTGGAAACGATCGCTCCGTAGGATACGCCCGCGTGGGGCTTGACCGTGAAGCGCCACTGCTCGTCGCCCGTGCTGGCGCGGAGCGCGTAGACGTTGCCATCGTACGAGCCAACGAAGACGAGTTGTGTTGGGCCCTCGTCCGGCAGATCAACTGTGGCGACGACAGGGGAGGCGACAACCGGCGCCGCCGTTTCAAACGACCACTTCACCGCCAACCTGCTTACGTTGTCCTTCGTAATCGTCGTTTCGTTCGCTTGATAGCCGGTGCGCGCGAGGTTGCCCGACAGCATCGGCCAGTCGCCGATGACTGCGTCCGACCCGGCGGAGTCGTCGCTGGAGCAGGCGATGGCTAGAGCTGCGACGAGGAGCAGAGCGAGGGCGGCCAGGGCGGGTGCAGGGCGAGCGAGCGGGCTCATGGCACACGCTTGTAACGGACGGGCGGGAGTAGTGTCAAGGATGGGAGCATTTCAGCCAGTCAGCATTTCAGCATGTCAGCGGCCGCGGTTTCCGCGGCTTGACAGAAACTGCGTTTCTGTAGCCGGCATTCAGCATGTCAGCATTTCAGCCATCAGCCATCAGCACGCCGGCCCAACCTGCGGTTCTGCGCCGGGGTCAACGTTGCCGCTCCAGCGTTTCCCGGGCTTCGCGACGGACGTCTTCTGCGATCTTGAGGCGGCCGGCGTGACGTTCGCCGATGGTCCCGCCAATTTCACGAGGCGCTGGTTTGCGTTTGAATCTCGGAGGGGGCCGTTTTTTCTTGTCCGTTTTGCAAAAAACGCCTTTTTACTGTCTACACTCATGATCTATTCGACCTCCTGACCTAACCGCTAGGCCTTTCCCCTCGACAAGCTCTCCCTTCGCTTTCGCTCCCGCCCGACGCGGGAGTAGGCAGGGCAGCTCTGACGCTGAGCCGCTGGGGAAGACGGCGACCACCGGCCGCCCAACGTGGAAGTTCGTTTTCGTAAACGAACTTCGAATTCGTATCTGTTTTGAAGTTCGTTTGGTAGAAATGGCCATTTTGCGAGACATAACCTACTTCACCTGCCAATCGACCGGAATGTAGAACGGGCGATCTGATTTGAAGCGAATCTTAGATCGATGCGCGGAATATGTCAAGGGAATAGGCTGGTCAGCATTTCAGTTTGGCTCACGCGGAGGGACGGCGCGCGCAGAGTCGCCTTTGGATGATCACGCGAGACGCGGAGGGCGCGGAAATGAACCCGGTGCGCGTGTCTGGGGCAGGGCGAGCGCCACTCGCCCCTACATGGGTCGCCTGCGGCGACCGGGCGCATCGGCCAGCCCGAGGCGGGCGCGCGAGGGCAGGCTTTCGACCTACAGCGCGACGCATCAGCGCCGTTTGGCCGGGCCGAGACGCCGCCAACGTAGGGACGAAATACCCTTCGCTTTCCCCTTCGCTTCGCGCGAGGGCTAAAGGCTCGGTGACACGGGGTGGCGCTCACGGCGGATGGGCCGGCGGGAGGCGCGCTCGCAGGGCGCTCGCTGGGAGGCTCCAGCCGCACCGCGCGCGGGCGCGCGAGAGCCGACAGCTCGCAACAACCCGACGCATGGGTGACGTTCGCCGGCCGGGCCGAGGTCTCTCTTGACATCTTGACGTAGCGGCTTTATGTTAGGAGCCTGCTGGAGCGCTGGTGGGCGGGATTCAGCTTACCCTTGGCTCGGTCAAGGAGGACGGAAAGATCTCAGGCGAGATCGCCTGGAAAGGAGAAACCTATGCGCAGACTCGTCATTGCCGTCATCGCGGGAGTGGTACTAAGCGCTGGTATCGGCTCGGCCCTTGCCAGCCAGCCGCCCGGCCAACGCGGCTATGAAGGCCAGCCCGGCAACCAGGGCGGCGGCCAGCATGCACCGGGCTTGCTCGGCTATGAAGGCCAGCCCGGCAACCAGGGCGGTTAAGAAGTGGTAGTTCTGTTCGCTGCCACTAGATAGCACTCTGATACACGCCGAATCAGGTCGGTCGCAACGAAGCGACGCGGCTCGGGGTAAGACCCGAGCCGCTGTCGTGTCGATACGATAGGGCCGCTGGTGGCATCTACCGCACATGCACTCATAAGGAGGAGACAATGGCAGGGAAATACTCGGTCGAACAACAGCTGAAGGCACTGAACAGCCACGACGTAGACGGGTTCGCCGGCTTCTACGCGGCGGATGCCGTGATCGTCGACCCCCAATACCCGGAGCCGCTCAAAGGGCGCGACGCGATCCGGAAGGATATCGCGGACTTTGTCGGGGCATTTCCGGACCTGAACTTCACGCTGCAGTCCGCGCTAGAAGATGGCGCCAACTTGGCGTTCAACGGACAGGCCAAGGGTACGCATAAGGGCCCGATGGTCGGTCCGGAGGGCGAGATTCCGGCGACGAACAAGCCCATGCAGATGCGCTTCGCTGCATTCCTGCGCGTCAACGACGAGGGGCTGATCACAGAAGAGCACCGCTACTTCGATCTCGCGAGCCTCATGCAGCAGCTCGGCGTGATGGGGTAGCGGGCGGCGAGTCAGGGCGGGGCGCACGCGGAGGCAGGACGAGGGCAGGGCGCATTGCCATGCGCCCCTACATAATTAGGTGATCCGCCTCGCCCTTCGTAGAAGGGTAATATCCTTCGGGCTCCCCACCCCCTTCTTCTACCCCTCGCCCGTCAGGATGACACGGTGGTGGG
>JBKKBW010000513.1:0-6520 GCA_046713635.1 Dehalococcoidia bacterium | reverse complement strand
ACTACAGCCAGCGCGCGGACGAAGGGCCGCGCACCCCAAGGCAGCACCGGCGTCATACGGCGAACGTAGCGCCACGCCTCGGGGCGGCTGCCGGAACGTTCGATCTCGCGCACGAGCTTCTCGATGGCTTTGCGCGATCGTTTGTGCCGGCGCGCAGCCCACGCTTCGTACGCTTCCGGACCCATCGCGTCGCGCATGAGCGCCCCCCAGCGCCGTCGCAGCACGAACGTACTTCGCACTCCGCGGACCGCATCGTTCGTCTGCCGGCCATCGTGATCCCTGTGATAGATCGCCAGCCGCTCGCTCAGCGCGACGAAGTGATGCCCCGCCATCGACAGCCGGAGCCAGAGGTCCCAGTCCTGGGCACCGGCCAGACTCTCATCGAAGCCCCCCGCGTAGATAAGCGCGCCGCGCTTCACCATGTAGAGCGTCGGCGTGATCCAGAGAGTTGCGGAGAGCAGGTGCTTCGTCACGTCACCTTCCGGAGCGGGCCGGTCTATGAGCGGCCGCGGCCCGTCCTCGTCGTACGGAAGCGGACGGCAGTACACAGCGCTCACGCGCGGGTCCGCCGCACGCTCAACGCGCGCCAGTTGCTGCTCGAGCTTGTCAGGCAAAAACTCATCGTCATCGTCTAGAAACGCAACCCAATCCCCTCGCGCTTGCGCAATTCCGACGTTCTCGGCGTGCCACTGTCCTCCGTTCTTCGGCAGCCGCACATAGCGCAGCCGGCGGTCGTCGAAGCGCACGACGGCGTCCGGGGTCGTGTCCGACGACGCGTCGTCCACAACGATCAGCTCTAGATCGCGATAGGTCTGAGACAGCACGCTCTCGATTGCGCGCGTGACGAACGCGGCACGGTTGTAAGTCGGGACGACAACGCTAACGCGTGGCGCGGGCGCGTCACCGACGCTGTCCCTGCGCGCTTCGCGCAGCACCCTGGGTATGCTCGTGCGGGCTGCCTTCGTCGGCCCTTTCACGCGGGCTCTTCCTTGGGAACCCGCCGGCGCCCGCGCAGCCGGTGCGGCAAGCCGCCGAGCAGCGCGACCGTCAGCGCGCGCGACACAAACGATCCCGATCGCTCTGGCCACATCGCGCGGGCGTAGCGCCAGCCAGCGCGCCGGTCGCCGCGCCGTTCCATTTTGGACACGAGTTTTTCGTTCGCCTTCATCAGCTTCTTCGTGCGATTGCCACGCCAGCGCTCGTACTCTTCGACGCCAAGCCGCTCGCGCATCAGCGGTCCCCAGCGCCGGTCCATCTGGACGAACGCCCGTAGCTGCGCAGCCGCATTGCCACTCACGCCCGGTTTGTCATGCTCCGCATGGTAGATAACGTATGGCTCAGGGACGCTGGTGAAGCGGTGCCCGGCCTGCGACAGGCGGAGCCACAGATCAAGGTCTTGCGACGCTGGCAGCGCTTCGTCGAACCCGCCGACTTCGAGCAACGCGCCGCGCCGGACGACGTACGCAGACGGCGTCATCGGAAAGCCGCGCCGGAGTAGGTCGTTTGTGATGTCGCCCTCCGGCATGGCATCGTGCGAACGAGGCGACCGCAACCCATCCGACGTCTGCAGGAAGCACCGGCAATAAACGGCGCTTGCGTCGGGGACTTCTGACACTCGGGCAAGCTGCACATCGAGCTTGTCGGGGAGCCACTCGTCATCGTCGTCCAGAAACGCTACCCACTCCCCAAGCGCGCGGTGAATTCCCTCGTTCAGCGCGCGCGATTGTCCACGGTTCTTCGCCAAACGCACGAACTGCAGCCGTGGATCGTCGAGCTGCGCAATGGCCGCCGGAGTTCCATCCGCAGATGCGTCGTCCACCAGGATGACTTCGAGGTCGCTTAAGGTCTGCGCAAGGACGCCACGTACCGCGCGTCCGACCAACTCCTCCCGATTGTGCGTAGGAATGATGACGGTCACACGCGGTGCGTTCGCGCCGCCGGACGTCGCAGAGGATCGAGGCAAGCTGGTGCGGGCTGGCCGGGTGACAGGCGTCACGTCAGTCATCAGTGTGCCGGCCAAGGGCCTTGCGCGCTTTCGGTTCCTCGCGTTCACCCTGTAAGCTCGGCAGTCGGCGCGCCGCCTTGCCAAACACGACAACAAGCATGGCCTTCGCCACGTACGGTATTCCCCAGCGAAACGTCGGAAGCGTGGGCGCCATCGAGCGCACATAGCGCCAGGCTTCCGCGCGGCGCCCCCGGCGGACCAATCGCTCAACGTATCTGGGATGAAGCGCCTCGAATGACTGGCGGACCTCCATCCTCGACTGCGCGTGCGCTGCGGGACCGATGCAGCGTCGCACGAGGCGTCCCCAGCGCCGTTCAAATGACGCAAACGATCGAGACAGACCAACGGCCTCTTCAGGCCGCCGCTTGCGATAGTCTCTGTGCACGACTGCAAGCGTTTCTGGAACGGCGACGAAGTGGTGCGACGCCCGGGCCAGTCGCAGCCACAGGTCCTTATCTTCGGCCGCGCGAAGCGTCTCATCGAATCCACCGACTTCCAGCAATGCGCTCCGCTTCACGATGTGCGCATTGGAGCTCATCTGATGATCGCCGCGGAGAATACTGTCCAACACATCTCCTTCCGGCAGCGGCGGCGTATGGCGAGATGGCTGAAGGCCGTGCCGCGTTTGCAGTGCGCGCAAGCAATACGCCACGCTTGTTCGTGGATCAGCGCTCCGGTCGATGCGCTCCAGCTGCCGCTCGAGCATCTGCGGGTACCACTCATCGTCGTCATCAAGGAACGCCACCCACTCGCCGCGCGCCTCGGCGATGCCGGCGTTGCGCGCGCGCGATAGACCGCCGTTCTTCGGCAGCCGCAGGAGACGCAGGCGCGGGTCAACGATTGCGGACACAACCTCCGCCGTGTTGTCTTGCGAGCAGTCATCGACGACGACCAGCTCGAAGTCGCGAAAGGTTTGAGCAAGAACGCTGTCGATCGCGCACCCGACTAGCTCCGCCCGATTGAACGTCGGGGTGACCACGCTCACGCGCGGGGCGCCAGAGGCCGGAGCTGAGGAGGCCCCTCGCCGCAAGCTGGTCCTCGCGGGCCGGGTAATAGCTCCCATCGAACGCTAGTCTACGCCGAAGCAGCGCTTGGTGGCTACTCTGCGCCTTGCGGCTCGTTCGGCAACTCAATCTGGTATGTACGGTAGAGCAGCGGAATGCGCAGTATGCCAAGCAGATTCAGCCCCATTGCGATCAGGATCACGCCCGCGACCTTCTCGATCGTAGGGAGGTGGTCTCGAATCACGTAACCGACCGCCCCGACCGACGCGCCAAGCGTAACGAACACTGCCGAGAAGCCCAGCACAAACGCGATGGAGTGCCGGAACGTCACCCAGCGCCTCTCCTCGATTGCCTCAGCGCTCACACCGGCAAGATGCGCGAGATATGCCGGGACCATCGGCAGGCAGCACGGCGAAACGAACGCGATTACGCCCGCAGCGAACGCAACGATGAAGCCACCCGGGCTGCTCACATCGACTCCATCCAGGCCACCCTCGGCGTTCGTCACTGTATCGACGCCGCCGGTGAAGTACTGATTGAAGATGGTAAAGCGGTCCAGGAAGATCAGCGCGCCGATGAAGATCACCAGCAGGCCGCCAATGATCTCGAGCGCGGGCATGAGCGGCCGTATGCGTCGAATGCCGCGCATAACGCTGCCCAGCGCGAAGCCAGCGATCAGGAACGGCACACCGAGTCCAAGCGACCATGCGCTCAACAGGAACGCGCCCTGCAGCACCGTTGCGGACGACGCGGCGAGCGTCAGGATCGCGCCCAGGATTGGGCCGATGCAGGGCGTCCACGCGACGGCGAACGCCGCCCCGATGACAAACGACTTACCATACAGCCCAACGGCCGCGATAGGGCCTTTGAACGTTGGCGCCGCTGGCGTGGTCAATCTACGCTCTCGACTGCCATGATGGCCTAAGTATATCGGCGCCGGGCGTTCGCGCTGGACAGTGACCTAAGGAATGGTCAATACCTGACCCACCTGCAGCGACGCGGGATCCGTGATGCCGTTGGCCGTCATAAGCTCGTCCGCTGTAATGCCGTACTGCGCCGCGATCGAGGCCGGACTGTCGCCTTCCTGCACGGTGTACGTCTCGCCGCCAGCGTCGCTGGTTGGCTCAGCGGTCGGCTCCTCTTCTTCGGCAGGCGCGGTTGTAGGAGCGGAGGTCGGCTGTGCTTGCGGCTCCGGCGTCGCGCCACCACCGGGGATGATCAGCTCTTGCCCGACGAAGAGTGATGTCGGGTCAGTAATATCGTTCACGCTTAGCAGCTCGTCGAGCGATACGTCGAACTCGGCGGCGATCGATGACAGGCTATCACCGTCTTGCACGGTGTAGCGCTGGCTGTTGGTCGGCGGCAGTGGCGTACCGCGCACAATGATCGGATCGGGCAGGGTCTCAGGCATCGTTGCCGTTGGAAACACATCACCCGTAACGCCATCGTCGTCATCATCGGAGTCGCCACCGCAAGCAGCAATCATCGTTGCCGTCAGTACGACGGCAAGCAGCGCCGGAACAGTCCAGAGGATAATGCGCACAAGGCCTCCAATAGTTTCGGGGGTCGAGCCGATCGTACCTCAGCCCTCTGGGCCGAGCAATAATGTTACGGCCCAACTGGCCGGACGACAGCCTGAATCAGCTCGAACGCCGTGCTAGCGATACGCTGGAGCGGCTCCGTATGCCTCGCCGCGAACTCGAACGTGTCGCGTTCAGTGTGTAGCACGCCCAGGTCATCGACCGTCATCATCGCCACTGGTACGCCGGCCAGCGCGAAGCTTGCGTGGTCGCTGCTGGCACCCCGGCCGATTTCGGCGAGGACGAAGTCGCCTCCGGCCGCGGTACCTAGCGTTACCACTTGCGTCGACAGATCGGCATCGCCGATCACATCTACTGTCGTACCGCCTGCCACAACATCGTAGTTGAAGTAGGCAGCGAGGCTGTCCACCTCGCCATCGCTCATCAGCGAGACGAAGTGCTTGCTGCCAAGCAGTCCTTCTTCCTCCGCGCTGAACAGCGCGAAGCAATGATCTGTCAGTCCTGCGGCAGCCGTCGCGCGCGCCAGCTCCAGCACCAGCGCGGAACCGGAGGCGTTATCGACAGCGCCGCGTGCCCAGGGCACCGTATCGTAGTGAGCGCCACTCAACGTCCGGCACGTTCCCGAGGGCGGCCGCGCAACCACGTTCGTTCCATCGATCGACGCTGGGACGTCGATGCTGCCCTCGACTGCCGCGTCAGCGAGCTGCTCGCGCAGCGCCTCGCCGTCCGCCTGGCTGATCGCTGCGAACGGCAGATCGGCGGCTGGCTCAATCGTGCCGCGGAACAATCCTTCCTTGTTGTTAGCAACGATCGCACCGATAGCGCCGTGCGCCTTCGCACGCGCAGCCATGTCGTTGAACAGCGTCTCTCCGCGCTGGATCAGAACGATGGCACCTTGGGCTTCCGCGGGAAACTCTTCGTCCAGCCCTGACCCCACGTCGACAAGCTTGCCTGACACTGAACCCGGCTCGCTGCCAAGAAACACGATGCTATGCAAGTCGCGCGACTCCGGTTCAACGTGTACCTGAGCAAAGATACGCACCTCCGGCCGGCTATCGCTGAAGTCCTGCAGCTCGACAGCATAGCCCCAGCTCTCGAACTGCTCGCGCGCGTACTCGGCAGCACTATCGATGTTCTCGCTACCGGCCAGACGGCTGCCGATCTCTTGTGACAGTACCCTCATGTGCTCGACGATGCGCTCGGTCTGTGGCGAAGGTGGCCCGGGTTCGCTCGTCGCCGTCGCCGCCGTCGTTGGGCTGGGAGCAGGCGTCTCGGTAGGCGAAGATGCGCTGCCTCCGCCGCACGCCACGAGGGCCAGCGCCAGCACCGCGATAGCAGCAACAATTGCGCGCCGAATGATGATCAGCGAATGGAAGAACAGCGTCAGCGTCGTTTCGCGTTGAACCACGCGCGCAGGCGGTCGCCCAGCGTCGGTTCCTCCAGGTTCATTGGCTGACCGCGCCAGCGCTTCTCGATCTGCGGCGCGGACGGCCCGCCACGGTTGAACGCCGAGAGCACGATCGCGGTAATGAACAGCACCACACCCGCGATCAACGTCCAGCGCCCGAAGTCAGGATAGGCACCCCTGAGGAAGAAGCCGATCATGATCAACGCCAGCGAGCCAATCATCACATGCTTAATCGAAAGCCCCGCCAGGGGCGCTAGCAGTCCGCCGACGAACGAGCCTGCCTGCCGCTGGCGGCGGCGCATGGGGATGGGCTTGCGCTCGGCCGGCAAGTCGTCCAGGCGGCTCAGGATGTCTTCGATCTCGCGTTGGATTCTGTCTTCAGGCATGGGGCGTTGCCTTGCCCTCATTCTAACAGGAACCACCTATCGCGTTAAGCGCCTAAACTCGTACGCCCAGGTGCTGGAGAATCCGCCCTGCCGCCTCGTCCGGCGATGTCACACTTGTGTCGATCACCAGCGGGCTGGGCAGCGTGTCCGCCGCGAACGCGCCGTACATCGCCTCG
>JBKKBW010000512.1:0-3230 GCA_046713635.1 Dehalococcoidia bacterium | reverse complement strand
GTACAGCTAGCTGCGTGGATGTTGCTTCGTTCGCTGATATCCAAGACGAGCTCGAGGCGCGCGTCCAGCGCATCGTCTGGTGCACGTTCGCTACGGTCGACCGGCGCGGACGGCCTCGTACGCGCATTCTGCATCCGATCTGGGAGGGCTCGACGTGCTGGGCAGCGACGGGCCGCCAGGCGTTCAAGGGCAAGCACATCGCGCACAATCCGTACGTCTCGCTGACGTACTGGGATGCGCAACAGCAGCAGGTCTACGCCGATTGCCGCGCGGAATGGGAAGACGACCCGGACGAGAAGCTGCGCGTGTGGGAGCTGTACAAGAGCACACCGCCGCCCGTCGGCTACGACCTGGCGATGTTCTTCGGAGCGCCAGACAGCGCGAACTACGGTCTGCTCAAGCTGACGCCGTGGCGCCTTGAGCTATGGTCGCTGCCAGACATGATGAAGGGCGTCCCGAACAAGGTCTGGCGCGACCCCGCCGCGTCACGATAGCGGGCTTACAAGTCCTCGATATAGTCCGGCAACGTACTGCAGGACAAGTGCGGCATCGATCGCGTTGATGCGCCCATCCTGGTTGACGTCCGCCTCCTCTTGGCATGCCAACGAGTCGATCAAGCCCGCCTCAAGCTGCAGGATGAGCGCCGCATCAACGGCGTTCGCATCGTGATCGCAGTTGGCGTCTCCCGTTGCACCTGCGGGGGTTGGGGTACCGGTTGGCGTATCGGTAGGCGTTGCCTCCGCTGTCGGTGACGGCGTTGGCGCCGAGGATGTCGCGGTCGGCGTCACCGTAACAGCCAGGATCGTTGGCGTTGGCGTATCGGTGCCGATCTCCTGAGTCGGTGTCGCGGTGGGCTGGCCGGACGTTGCGGTGGGCGAAGACGTTCCCGTTGCCGTGGTGGTCGGCGTCACGGTCGGTGTGTTCGTTACGGTCGGTGTTTGACTGGGGGTCAGCGTAGGGCCCCCCGGCGTAATCGATGGCGTCGGTGTTCGGGTAACCGTCGGCGTACTTGTGCTTGTTGGCGTATTCGTGGGCGTGTTAGCGGTGGTCGATGTCGCCGTATTGGTCGGAGAAGGCGTACTCGTCCTAGTCGATGTGGTTCGTCGGTGTATTCGTCGTGGTTGGCGTATTAGTGAGCGTTCTCGTAGCTGTCGCGGTTGGCGTATTCGTCCTGGTTGCGGTCGCCGTCGGTGTGCGCGTAAGCGTGGCTGTGGCTGATACGGGCGTATTGGTGAGCGTCCTCGTCGCAGTTGCGCTTGGCGTATTTGTCCTTGTAGCCGTCGCCGTAGGTGTGTGCGTGCGTGTGGCCGTGGGCGGTACCGGCGTACTCGTCCTTGTTGCTGTCGCCGTTGGCGTACTGGTCCTTGTTGGCGTGTTCGTCACACTCGGCGTGTTCGTTCGCGTCGCTGTAAGTGTTCGCGTCGGTGTTGCCGTAGCTGTGCTGGTGGGCGCGAGGCAGTTGATCGTCAAGGTCTCGCTGGAGGCTTCCGACACTGCATTGTCATTGCCATCGATCACATTAGTGTTGCCGTTTCCTGCAACCAGCGTCATTGTTGCTGTTCCGGAAGAGTCACAGTGAAAGTCTAGGTAAGCCAGAACGCCGATGTAGGTGGAAGGTGGCGCGCTTACTCCGGTGGCGCATCCCGTCCTCGCGACCCCAGGGCCAAAGGCCCCCTCACCGACTGCAAAGGCGCAGCCCCGGCCAGGTCCCGGCGCCAGTCTGCCTTAGTGAACCCCCAACGTAGCTGAGCGGCGATGTGTACGTGATGGCCAGATCGTAACCGTAGTAGCTGCCTTGCGTTGGCAGGACGACCATGTTGAAGTTGACGGTGAAGGTTGCGTCAGGATTTTCGTCGCAAGTCGACGAGCCGCCACTATTGCACCCGGGTGAGCTGATCGACAGGTTGAGCGCGTCATTGCCCGCCTCAGCCGGCTGGTCCGATCGCTCTCCATGAGCGAACAGCAGGGCGGCCACCAAACCGGCGAGCAGGAATCCAGCCCCAGCTAGGCCCGGGAGACGGGCGAGGCTCTTTGGGCCTACGTTACGCCGTTCGACGAAGCCCACCTAACGTAGACGGAAGTAAACTCTCCTGCGGCGCAGCTTCTCTGATCGAGTTGACCATGACTGACCTCGTCCGGGTGGCCGCCGAGCGTCCTACTTGACAGGGCCAGAGTCGTTTTTGGGCATTCAGCCGTGACAAGCGACGCTTCGCTGGCGTCTTGGCTGATCGATTAACTATAACATATGGGCATTCCGCCGTGGTTCTCTTTGCGCTATCGACCTCTGCGCCGCCAGTACCGCTCGAGAGCAACAGCCGCTGGCCCGACAAGCAGCGCGATCGGGATGAGCCAGAACCACGTCCACGATAGACCCTCGCTGGGAGGCGCGGGACTCGTCGCAAACGACGTGAACCCGCCCACCGCCGCGCCGCCGATAACGTGCTCGAACAGGAACTCGCCCGACTCCTGTGCTATCTCTGGCATGAGCGCCGGGCCGAACTTGCTGTGCCCCGCGCCCTGCAACGTATAGAGCTCGTTCGGCACGCTGTCGTCGTTCGCCGCGGCGACGACGTCCGTCGCGTTGCTGTAGGGCACGGTCGCGTCGGCAGTGCCGTGAATGAGCAGGACGGGCGGATCACCCGGACTGACCGCGCCATCAGCGGCGTTTCCCATGCTGCCGGAGATCGAAATCGACGCAGAGACATCGGACGGGTAGCCGGGGTTGCCGCTTTCGCCCACGTCCTCGGGTATGAAGGCGGCGAAGAGCGCGGTCGCTGCGCCTGCCGAATACCCGGCGATCGCGATGCGGCTGGTGTCAATGCTGTACGTCGCCGCGTTGGCGCGGAACCAGCGAACGGCGGCCTGCATGTCGTGCTTGGCGTCAAACACCGCCTGTGCCATCTCCTCGGGTGGGATAGGGGCCTCGCGCAGCCGGTAGTTTATCGACGCCACGACGAAGCCGCGCTTTGTCAGGCGCGTCGAATAGTTGACTGGGTCCGCGAACGCCTTGTCTCCACCCGTAAAGCTCCCGCCGTGCGCGAAGATGACCACCGGCCGCGATGGTAGCGTGTCGCCGGTTGGCTGGTACATATCGAGCCGCAGCGTCTCCGGCTGGCCGAACTGGTCGATGGCCTCGCCGTGCGCGATGTTCGACGTGACGGTGACGGTCGGGAACACCTCGTCGACGTAGCGCGTTGCCGCCAGGGTAGGTGGCGTCCCGCTCGCCAGCG
>JBKKBW010000511.1:0-2318 GCA_046713635.1 Dehalococcoidia bacterium | reverse complement strand
GTATACAACGCAGCGTTCATAGGAGCGCGTAGCTGCCTGGAGAGCCATTGGATAAGCTGAAGCTGACGGCCGGTCGATAAGGACTCATGACGAGGCCCTCGATCGTTCCCGATGGAGGAGGCAGCTTGGCCGATACGACAGGACGAGAAGTCGACCGCAAGGGTCGACTGCAGATTCCTCGTCAGGCGTTCCCTAAGCGAGACCCCCAGGTCCGTATCACCAACTGGCGCGAAGCGTACCTGCCTATCGATCTTGCGGTGGCGAAAATCGAGGCGGAGCGGTGCATTCAGTGCCCGGCCGCGCCGTGCGTGAAGGCGTGCCCCGTCGGAAACGACATCCCCGGCGCGTTTTGGAAGCTTGAGCAGGGCGACGTGATCGGCGCGGCTGAGGTCTTCCATCTCACAAGCGAGCTGCCGGAAATGTGCGGGCGTCTGTGTCCGCAAGAGCGCCTCTGCGAGGGCGACTGTGTGGTGGGGAAGAAGGGGCTGCCGGTCGCTATCGGGCGGCTGGAGGCATTTGTCGGCGACCACTATCGACATAACGGAGGATATGACGTGGCGACGCGTCCACCGCAGACTGGCAGGCGAGCGGCGATCGCGGGCGCCGGGCCGGCCGGGCTGGCGGTAGCCGAACAGCTTGCCAAAAGAGGACACGGCGTTACCGTGTTCGATGCCTGGCCGAAGCCGGGCGGTGTGCTGCTCTACGGCATCCCGAACTTCAAAATGGAGAAAGAAGTTCTCGATACCAAGATCGCGTACTTGCGTGACCTTGGTATCGAGTTCGTGAGCAACACACACATCGGCCATGACGCCACGGTCGATCAGCTCTTCGAGCGGGGATATCAGGCGGTGTTCCTTGGGCACGGCGCGAACCAAGGCAATCGACTGGATGTGCCAGGCGCGGACCTGACGGGCGTATTGCTAGCGACAGACTTCCTTGTGCGGGGCAACCTACCAGCCGAGGACTTGCCCGAGTCGATGCGCTCGCCGCTCGAAGTTGGCGAGAACGTGCTCGTGATCGGCGGTGGCGACACGTCGATGGACTGCGTGCGGACGGCGGTGCGGCTCGGCGCGAAGGACGTTACGTGCGCGTATCGCCGGAGCGAGGCCGAACAAATCGTCCGGGAAGAGGAACGAGTCCACGCGCGAGAAGAAGGCGTTCGATTCGAGTACCTTGCGTCGCCGCTGCGCATGGAGGCGGGAGTCGGCGGCCGAGTCGCTCGCGTGCACTTCGAGCGGATGGCTCTGGGCGAGCCGGACGAGTCGGGTAGGCGACGGCCGGTGCCTACGGGCCAGGAGTTCGTTGTCGAGGCGACCACAGTGGTCGTGGCCATCGGCTATCGCTCGGACGAGGAGTTGGCCAAGCAAGCCGAAGTTGCGCACAATCGCGACCTCATCGTTGTCGATCGGGAGACGTTCGACACCAGCCGGCCGGGCGTTTTCGCCGGTGGCGATTGCGTAAACGGCGCGGACCTAGTCGTGACGGCTATCGCCGATGGACGGCGGGCGGCAGCAGCCATGCATCAGTACCTGCTGGACAAGGTTGAAGCTGCAGCCTAGAATTCTACGACTGCCTGACTATCACACATGGAGGTGACTACGTGGCCAACGTAGCGGTTGGACAAGAAGCGCCGGAGTTCACGCTTCGAAACGAAAGCAACCAGGAAGTAACGCTTTCGTCGCTTCGCGGAACGCCGGTCGTGTTGGTGTTCTACCCGCTCGATTTCTCGGGCGGCTGCACGAAGGAGATGTGCGCCATCCGTGACGACTACAGCGCGTTCCAGGATAAGGGCGCGCAGGTGTTCGGCATCAGCCGCGATAGCTCCTTCACGCACAAGGCCTTTATCGAGAAGGAGGGGCTCAAGCACTCGCTTCTGGCGGACATGAAGGGCGAGGTGGCAAAGCTCTATGGCTGCTGGCTCGAGGCGGCGGCCATCGCCGAACGGATGACCGTGGTTATCGACAGAGACGGGATCATCCAGTACGTCCTCCACAACAACGCCGGCCAGCTTCGTGACCACAAGGAAGCCGTGGCCGCGCTCGCCTAATGAACCCCCGATTATGGCTTGTCACCCAGGCCTGGCGAACGTATGCTGAGGCGTAGTTTGTATGGCGCTAGATAGAAAGCTTCTGTTCACTCGCGACGACGAGTACTGCCCCGTACGCGCGACGCTTGCGTTGCTGGGCCAGAAGTGGGTTCCGCACATCGTCTACGAGCTGATCGGCGGCAAGCGTCGATTCAATGAACTGGCGAGCGTCGTCGGCGGATGCAACTCGCGGACACTCCGAGATCGGCTTAAGGGACTGGAAGAGATGGAT
>JBKKBW010000510.1:0-1886 GCA_046713635.1 Dehalococcoidia bacterium | reverse complement strand
ATGGCACCGCAAGTGGTTTTACGGTGGCGGATGGGCTCCTTTCGAGCAGTTCATGCTGCGGCGTTCTCTGATCATCGGGATTCCAAGAGGCGTACAGTTCAGCAATCCCGACGAACTGTGGGCCTTTTACCAAACCCACGAGTACCAAGAGGCTCCTCCTGTGCGTGCAATTCGCTTCATAGTTGGACTCATCACTCTGACATTCGCCGTCCTCCTGGTCGTAGGTGCTATCGCCGCCGCACTAGCCTAAGATAGCCCCGAGACACTTCAGCCCAAAATCGTTCTGCTATCCTTTTCCCGATATGAGCGATCTCCTCGCCTCTGACGTCCGTGACGGCGTGGCGTTCCTGCGCATGCAGCGCCCGGAGAAGCACAACGCATTCAACGCGGAACTCTCGCGTGCCGTCAGGGCCGCGATCGATGTCGCAGAGGCCGACGATGGCGTGCGCGCGGTCGTCCTCACCGGGGTGGGCAAGGCGTTCTGCGCCGGCGCCGACATGAACGAGGCGCTCGCGTCGTTCGATAACGGTGGCCGCGGCGACGTGATGGCGCAGGCGGTTGTTCGCGTTGCGCGCGCGACGAAGCCCGTCATCGCCGCGATCAACGGCTATGCGTTCGGCGGTGGCGCGGCGCTCGCCTGCGCCTGCGACATCCGGCTCGCCTCGGAGCGCGCCCGCTTTCGCTTCCCCGGCGCGGAGTACGGCCTCGTCGTCGGAGGGAGCCAGCTCCCGCGCATCGTCGGCGCGCCGATGGCCAAAGAGCTGATCTTCACGGCGCGCGTCGTAGAGGCGGACGAGGCGCTCCGCATCGGTCTCGTCAACCACGTCTACCCGCACGACGGCCTGGACGACGCGGCGTGGGAGATGGCGCGCCAGATCGCGAAGCAGTCGCCGGACGCCGTCCGCTGGTCGAAGGCCGTGATCGAAGCGGCGTCTACAGTAGAGAAGGGCATCGAGCTAGAGCTCGAAGCGAACCGCAAGCTACGCGGCTCCGACGACCACATGTCGCGCTTCCGCGAAGCGACAGCACGCGTCTCGAAGGAAACGTAGTCGCGTCACCGCCCACGTTTATCGACGGGACCGCAGAAAATAACAAGGGGCGGCCAAAGACCGCCCCTTGCGCTGGTCTAGTTTCCCTCGTTAGCGAACGACGAGTTTCACGCCAGGCGGGATCCCACCTGGATCGCATTGAATCGTGTCCGGAATGCTGCCTCCAACGCAGCCGCCGCTCCCCGACACGTTCTCAGCAAAGATGTTGTACGTAAAGAATCCGGCGGAACCGGTAAGTACCTTTATCCGCTCGCTCTTCAAGCCAGAGATCGAGTCAGGTCCGCACGATACGACCACCGTGTCGAATGCAGGGTCGAAGATCGAGTTTCGGAGCTGCACGGTTGCCTGCGCGGTGCCAACATTGCGCTCACAGGAGAGGACAACCGTCGTGCTGGGCGCCGGACCGGCTGTCGTACTGGTCACGCCCACGGCGACCAGCAGGCCGGCTGCAATCGTAAGTCCGAGAATCGCTCTTAGCATGGAAACTCCTTAATCCGTTCGCGGGGCTACCCTGGGCCGTTTGCGGCGACCTTCGGGAGCATAGCCGCCGGTGGACAGGGATGTCAACGTGAGGAAGCCCCCTGGCCCCCCCTGCTATCATTCCTTCGCCACTTCCGGCAGGGTAGGCCAGGGGAACAATCTGTGACATCTGTGTAATCTGTGGCTAAGTAGCAAGGAGACTGACAATGGCAACCGCACCAGCACCTGAAGTCGTCGAACGAGTTACGTCCTACATCAAACACCAGGGCGCGAAGTCGCCCGAAGCGCTGCGCGACCTGATCCAGAGCGCGCACGACAACCTATCCTCGATGCTCAATGGGCTCTCGCCGGAGCAGG
>JBKKBW010000509.1:0-3354 GCA_046713635.1 Dehalococcoidia bacterium | reverse complement strand
TCACTCGCCTGCGGCCCGGCCACGCCGACCTCGCAGGGATCATCAAGTACGGGTTCGACGATGTGCGGCCGATCCTCGAGCGCGCGAGCGCCCGCGAGACGGCGGCGCGCGTCGCTGTAGGGGCGGTCTGCCGCCGGCTGCTCGATGAGTTTGGCGTCGCTTTGCACAGCCACACGATAGCCATCGACGGCGTCGAAGCGCAGATCGACGGCGAGCCGGACTGGAGCGCGGTCGAGGAGTCTCCAGTTCGCTGTGCGGACAAGGCCGCAGAAGAGCGCATGATCGCGGCAATCGATTCCGCGCGGAACGACGGCGATAGCCTGGGCGGCATAATCGAGGTACGCGCCTCGAACGCCCCGATAGGGTTGGGCAGCCACGTGCAGTGGGACCGCAAGATCGACGCGCGGATCGCGCAAGCGATGATGAGCATTAACGCGGTCAAGGGCGTCGAGGTCGGGATCGGCTTCCGCGGCGCCGTTCTGCGCGGTTCGAAAGTGCACGACGTAATCCTGCCAATCGATCAGTGGGGCGAGAAGCCGTGGCGGCGCGAGACGAATCGGCTCGGTGGTACCGAGGGCGGCATGACGAACGGCGAAGAAGTGCTCGTGCGGCTGGCGCTAAAGCCGATCGCGACGCTGCCGCGTTCCCTACCCTCAGCTGACCTGCGCACGGGCGAAGAGATACCCGCGCACTACGAACGCAGCGACGTTGCGGTAGCACCAGCCGCCGGTGTCATCGGCGAAGCCATGCTCGCGATCGTGCTGGCAGAAGGTTTACTCGACAAGTTCGGCGGCGATCACGTGGCCGAAACGCTGCGCAACTACCGCTCGTACATGAAGACGATCGGCCCCCGTGGAGGCGAGGCGATCGCGCCAGCGGACGAAGAGACGACAGAGGTCTAGCTCCGTGGTCGAATACCCTCGCGTCTTCCTGACCGGCTTCTCTGGCGCTGGCAAATCGACGGTGGCGGCGCTCGTCGCGAAAGAGCTTGGCTGGCACGCCATCGACACGGACGCGCTGATCGAGCAGGCGGCCGGCAAATCGATATCAGAGATCTTTGCTGAGGGCGAAGCTCGCTTCCGAGAACTAGAGCGCACCGCGATCGCGCAAGCCGCTAAGGCAGACAATGCGGTCATAGCGACGGGTGGGGGCACGCTTGTCGACATCGAGAACCGGCGCGCGATGGCTGAGGGGCTTGTTGTCGGCCTTGAGGCGAGCGCTCAGACAATCGTCGCTCGGATAGGCGAAGGCGGCGCTTCCGGACGCCCGCTGCTACGGGAAGGCGATCCACTGACACGGGTGATCGAACTGAAGGCACAGCGGCAGCGGTACTACGCGCTCGCGGACGTCATCATCGAGACGGACGGAAGGACGCCAGAGGTTCTCGCGGCCGACATCGTCGAAGCCGTGCGCGCGCAGGACCCGTGGTTCTCGCGTCAGCCCGAGCGGTTACTACTCCCTCACGAGCGCACTGATCCGCCCTCCAGCGAGCCCGTGTGGATCGAGGCGGCGTCACGGCGTTATGCGGCGCACGTGGGCTGGGGACTGCTCGACGAGCTAGGGGACCTCGTCGGAGGACAGGGAATTGAAGGCGCTGCGTGGGTGGTGAGCGATGCCGCAGTTCTTTCAAGACACGGCGAGCGGACGCTCTACGCGCTGCGGCGCGCCGGACTGCGAGCAGACGCGTTCGCGATACCGGGAGGTGAAGCGAGCAAGCGGCTCGAAATCGCTGCCACTGTATACGACTGGCTTGTCGCGCAACGGGCGGAACGCGGGCACGCAATCGTGGCCTTGGGCGGCGGCGTGGTTGGCGACCTGGCGGGATTCGTGGCAGCTACGTACCTGCGCGGTATGCCGTTAGTGATGGCACCGACATCCGTGTTGTCCATGGTGGACGCGTCGATTGGCGGAAAGGTCGCCGTCGACCACGCGCGGGGCAAGAACCTGATCGGAGCGTTCTACCAGCCTTCGCTGGTCGTGGATGATATCTCCGTCCTGAAGACGCTGCCGCGCCAGATGCTAGTCGAGGGATACGCCGAGGCGATCAAGCATGCGCTGATCTTGAGCCCTGAGCTGCTCGACATCCTGGAAGCGCACGTCGAGGACCTGCTGCATGTCGAGCCAGCCGTAACGGTCGATGTCGTGCGCCGCAACGTCGCGATCAAAGCATCGGTCGTCTCGAAGGACGAACGCGACACGGGGCTGCGCGCGATCCTCAACTATGGACACACGATCGGCCACGCGATCGAGGCGGTCGGCGGTTACACAGCGGTGCTTCATGGCGCAGCAGATGCGATCGGCATGGCCGCAGCCGGGGAGATAGGCCGCCGAGCCGGCGTGACACCCCCCGCTGTCGTTGACCGTCAGCGCGGGGTGCTAGAGCGCTTTGGACTGCCCACGAAGGCGCCAGCCGGCATCGATGCGGAGCGGGTGCTTGAGGCGATGATGCTCGACAAGAAGGTAGTTGGAGGAACAGTTCACTGGGTGCTGCTCGAAGACGTTGGGCGCGCTGTTGTGCGATCAGACGTACCGATGGATCTGGTACGAGAAGTCGTCCGCGAAGTCGTCGGCTAACTCGAGGCACGCAGTCCAGCGCATACGACGTAGCATCCCGGAACGGCGTCGTTACGATGATGCTTGGAGCCAATGACTGACCGTCACCTGCACGCCGTCGTGCACGGCCGGGTGCCGATGGTGGGCTACCGCTATTTCGTGGTCGAACGGGCGCGAGAGCTTGGTCTCGCAGGCTGGGTACGCAACGGCGATGATGGTGAAACAGTGCGCTACTTAGGTTTTTCAGCCAGCTGCTAATTACTCAACCGGACGGAGGTGTTTGGGAACCCACGTGGTCGGCCCCCTGCAAACAATGGACGGTCGCGACGTCCGAGCGCGACTGCAGCTCTGCATTGAGTGTGTTGCAGAGGCCTTCGCTTTCGGCCTCCAGGGAAAAACTTAATATTGGTGGGTTCGAGTCGAGGCTGATGTAGCGGGTTGCTGGGTCGAACGTCCGCAAGTAATCCAGGATTTCGGCGTCGGCGTCTGGCTGATATTGATCATTGAAAGTAACGCCTATTGCATAGATTATGCTGTCGGCAGAGCAGGCCGATGCCGAACTGGCAGCGGCAAGTACTATTGCGAGCGGCGCATACCAAAGTCCGCGCATCAACACGATAGTCCGTATGCACAGAAGCCTACCGTCGCCGGTAGCTCGAAGTGAATTGATCATACTCCTGACGGCATGCGTTCTCAAGACCGGTTTTGGAGTCGCAGCTAGCCGGCTGCGGGCACTTGCTCGACAGCATCATCGGGCACGGTGCGCTGGGATTGCTCGAAGACGTTGGACGCGCCGTGGTG
>JBKKBW010000508.1:0-4969 GCA_046713635.1 Dehalococcoidia bacterium | reverse complement strand
GGTCATGTCCGCATCGATCGTCATCCCGCCCGGCGCCATGGGCGAGTTCGGCCCGGATGCACTCGAAGAGATCCGCAACCTCTCAGAGGAAGACCTGGCTAGCGCGTTCGGCGGCGCCGAGGGCTACGGCGCGCTGTTCACCGACTTGCGCATCCTCGATGGCTCCGGCCTGGGCGATAGCGGCGTCGGCGTTCATATGGTGATGGACCTGGCGTCCTTTGCAGGCATGTTCGGCGCGCCCGCGGACGGCAGCGTCCCGGCGGAGATGGCCATGGATATGTTCATGTTCGTCAAGGGCGGCCGCACGCACCTGGCGTTCGTCATGTACCCGGGCGGCAGCTCGCCGGCGGTGGACGCCCGCCACCTGGCCGACGTCCTCGACGGCCGCAGCAGCGGGTCGCTGTCAGGCTAAAGCCTGACCCGCGGGTTGGGCGGGCACACAGGCCCGCCCCTACTACAAACTCAGTCGCCCGCTCAATACCGCAGCAGCACCTTACCGACCAGCAGTTCGCGCTCCACCGGTCCGAACGTCCGGCTGTCCGTACTCGCCGGGGCGTTCGCTCCGGCGACATGCCATCGATCGCCGTCCGGCGTATCGAGCCGCTTGAGCAGCAATCGACGGCTATCGCGCGGGTCGCGTAGCACGACGAGGTCGCCGGTCGATGGCTTGCCCAGCCAGTACGCCGCCTTGTTCACGAGCACGCGTTCGCCGGGCGAGATCTCCGGCAGCATGCTTTCGCCTTCGACCCGATAGCGGCCGAGCGGTAGCAGCGCCGCAATTCGGCTCGCCAGGCTCACGCGCGGCTAGACCGGGTGGACCAGCTCGCCACCCGCTGGCGACTTCGAGGCGACCTTTTGCGTCTTTGTGTCCTTGGTCGCCCAGAAGATCTCCGCAAACTTCTGCACTTCGGCCAGCAGGTCGTTCGCGGCCTGCGCGTTAACCTGCTGTCGCACCGTAGAAGCTAGCTTCATGATATTCCAGGTGATGTCGTGCAGGTCTTTGTGCTTCTCGGTGTGCTCCGGCTTGAAGTAGTCGCCCCAGATGATACGCACCTCGCGCTTGACCAGCTCCGCGTGCCACTCCTTCGTTTCAATGTAGCGCGAGAGCGAGTTCACGTATTTGTCGCGATCGTCCTTGCTAGGCGGAGCACCAGCGGGCGCCTCCAGGGCCTCGATGAGCTGGTTCATGCGAATGCAGGTGAGCGCCGCGATCTGCGCGGCGTGCGGGTCGTAGATGCCGCAGGGGATGTCGCAGTGCGCGTGCACCGTTTCGGGCTGGCTGACTTTGTCGAGGAGACGGAGAGAGAATCGAACCGGGTTCATGTTGTACCTCCATGTATGAATGCTCGCGAGGACTTCCCGCCGTTAGGAGCATAGCAAAGGATGCAGCGCGTGTGTAGGGCGCGCAGTTGCCGGGGCGTGGCGCCCTGTTTGATTGAACGTCAAAAGTATTTTTTTCTGAAGCTGTTTCTGCACGATTCTTTGATTGAACGCAGCAGAGCGCCTTGGCAGACCCGTCCGCCACCCTACCCGTGGTGAGGAAGCGGTCGATACGGGGGTAGCTGCCGTTCCGACATGATGCCCTCCTTAATTGGTTAGGGCGAGTGTAGAGCAGAGCGGAAATATCTCCAAGCGTTAGATGGCACTATTTGGCGGAACCACGGAACCCCTGAACCTACGAACCGGCGAAAGGGAGGGAGTCAGTCAGGGGCGGGGTCGCGGGCTGGTTGCGCACGCGGAGACGCGGAGTTCGCGGAGTCACGAGGCGGGAGACGCTGGACGTCGGGGTTTGGCGCTGAGGGTCTAAAGCCCTCAACGGAGGGCCGCCCCTCAGCTTCGGACGGACAGGACCGGTTAGCCGACCGGCGGGTGAGCTTGACGGCCGGTCTGGGGCTGGGTGATGGCCCGGGGTGAAGTCAGGGCGTAGAACTCTCACCCTTCGGTCCCCTCTCCCGCATGCGGGCGAGGGGAAGAGTTTGGCGACTCCACGGATGACCGCTGTCATGCGCAATCGTGGAAGTACTGCTTGACGATGACACCCCTCACCCCTCGGTCCCTTCCTTCGCTTCGCTCGAGGACAGGCTCCCGAGGGAGAGGGGCAGGCGGTTGTGCACGCGGAGATGCGGAGGGCTCGCTGGGCGCCGGGTTCGGCGCTGAGGGTTAAAGGCCTCAACGGAGGGCCGACCATCAGCTTCGGACGGCATCGCCCAGCAGGCAACCGAGAGGCGGGTGGCGCTCAAACTCGTGAAGGCGCGTGGGATTCCGAAGATGCCGCCGCCCACGAAGCCCCGCCGTTAGTACAGCATGGCCATGCGCCTTTCAGCCGTTATAACGAGGCGGATTGCCGGCTCCGCCGAATGAGCGGGCGCTTGCACTGAGAAGATTCCTCGCTCGCAGGCAACTGCGTTGCCTTTGTCGGCTCGGAATGACAGGGCGAGCGCGGGCTTCCGCAGATGCCACCGGCCACGAAGCGCCACCGCTGACACCAAACCTACCTTCCCATACACTGGTGCGCGTGGTAGCTGTCCAACAGAAGTCGGCCGCTCTTGTGCGCTCCTCCCTCGAGTTCCTCAGCTCCCATAAGGTGGACCTCGCGCTGCTCCTCGCGCTAACTGCTGGCGCTGCTGTACTGCGGCTGATCGCCCTTGGCGACATCCCGCCCGGCCTGCACGGAGACGAAGCGATTGCCGGTTTAGAGGCGCGCTCCCTCCTTGACCACGGGACGCTCCTCCATGGCTCGCTAGAGCCCTACTCCCACGGAGCCCGTGGCGTACCTGCCGGAACGTTCTACTGGACCGCTGCCGTGCTGGGCGTGGCTGGCGAAAGCGCCGCGACTATCCGCCTCGCGTACGCGCTGCTTGGCATCGCGACGGTCTCTGTCTCCTACGCGGCCTACCGCGTCATGTTCGGCCGTACCATCGCCGTCCTGGCTACGTTGCTGCTGGCGTTCTCGGCCTGGCACCTGCACTACAGCCGCGTCGCCTTCATTCCCATCGGCTCGCCCCTCATGCAAATGGCCACGCTCTTCTTCCTGTTCCTCGGTGTGCGCCGCGATTCGCGCTGGCTCTTCGCCGCCGCCGGCGCATGCCTCGGGGCGGGGATCTACACCTATCAAGCCTTTATCGTCTTCGCGATAAGCGTCGCTGCCGTACTCGCCATCATCGGCGCCGTGGAGTACCGCGAGCGCCTGGCTGCCTACACAAAGCACGTCGCGACCCTCCTTGGTGTGGCGCTCCTGGTCGGTCTGCCGATGGCTTCCTTCGCCTGGAACAATCCGGACCTCTACAAAGTCCGCTACCAGAGCGACTCCGTCACGAAGACGGAAGGCTATCGAAACGCAGACACAACGTTGGAGAAGGCCGGCGTGCTCCTGGATCGCGAGCGCGACTATCTCCGCTCGCTCGTCGACGAGCCCCTCCGCGATCCAGTCGATGCCTCTGGTATCTTTCCCTTCGTCGATCTCATCACGCTCGCGCTTCTCGCGACCGGCGCCATCATCGCGATCGCGCGCCTACGCCGGGCGCAGTACGCCGCTGTCCTGGTCATACTTGTCGTCATAGGCATCAGCCCAGCCCTCGCGGAAGGCGGCTGGTACCGGCGCACGCTCGGTCTCGTTCCCCTCTTGTCGCTGTTCGCAGCGCTGCCGTTGGCATTGCTCTGGAACGAAGGCGCGAAGCGCGATGGCCTGGCGCGGGCCTTGGCCGGATTAGCCATCGTTGCCGTCGTCGTCAGCGTGTCGGCCATCAACCTCGGCCGGTACTTCGGCTCGTACGACAGCAGCGATTACGCGCGCCAGGTGCTGCGCGCCGATCTCGTCGAGGCCTCCGAGTTCATGGCTGACCTGCCCGAGGATAGCTACGTACTCTACTACGACCACCGCAACACGTTCGACTACGTGTCACGACAGTTCATCGCGCCCGGTATCGAAGGCGAGGGCCGGACGCGCAGCGAGGGCCCCGTTCCATCGCTGGCCGGCGACCGGCGGCGTGACCTCGTCTACGTCTTCGTGGGCAGCTACGCGGAACTCCTGCCGCAAGTCCAGCAGCTCTACCCTGGCGGCACGTCACATACGGAACGAGACGGCGAAGCAATTGCCTTTGCCGCTTACCTACTGCCGCACTCTGTCTCAACCGAGGGCGCAGATCAGCGCGACCGGCTGCGACAGCAGGACCTAGAGATGGTCCGCCGCGCGCTCGACCAGCACCGTCAGGCCAACGGCTCGTTTCCCAGCACGGACGGCGCAGTGCAGACATTGTGCGCGCTCGACGCGGACGCAGCATGTCAGGTGAAGGAACTACTCGATCCGCTCCCGTCCGATCCGCTCAGCGCGGAGTCTGGCAGCCGCCAGTTCTACTTCTATGCGTCCGACGGTCAAACATACAGTCTCTATGCCCAACGCGAGGGCACGAGCATCGCAGTGTGCAACCAACATCCAACCGAGCTCCGCGCCTTCGATTCGCTTCTCTGCCTGCGCGGCCCGTAGCCGCCGCGTCGCCTGACCTTGCGCTATTCAAGACCAGCTAGGGCGGGAGCGTCGCTGATCCGGATCGCGGCTGCCACGCCGTAACCCGCGGCGGTGAACTCCCACGTAACGAAACGACTGTCGCGCCGCACAAGCTGATCCCAGACGCGCGCGAGGAGCGGCGCGCTACAGATGTCGTCAAAGACCAGTATCCCGCCCAACTTCAGGCGTGGGAGTGTATTGATCAAGTCGGCCATGGCCCCGGGAACGGAGTGATCCCCATCAACCGCGATCAAGTCGAAGTAGAGCTCTGGATGCTCGCGGAGAAACAGCGGGACGGTCGTCTTGCTGTCTCCAGATACCAGCGTGGCCTTCCCCACGTGCCCGGCAGCTTCAAGCTCGGTCCGCACGAAATCCGGCCCCGGATTAGCGCGATCGCCGTAGCCAGGAATCCAGATATCAAAGCCATAGATGTCGCAGCCGGGACAGGTGGCCGCAACGACGGCG
>JBKKBW010000507.1:0-1031 GCA_046713635.1 Dehalococcoidia bacterium | reverse complement strand
CCTGGGGAACACACTCTGGCACATTCCCGATCCGCCGCCGCCGGAAGAAATCCGGCGTGCGACGGTCGGTCGTATTCTTAGGTTGCTTGCCTCGTGGGGCATCGAGGTCGAGGACCGGCACCGCATGATCGGCAGGGACATCCGGCTGACCATCGCCGACGTGGAGAAGCGCGCTTACGCCACCGACCAGGTGAGCCCTGATTATGTAGCGATTGCGCGCAACGTGGCTAACGACAAGGGTTTGGACATCGGCGACGATCGCGCTGAGGAACTTTGGCACACGTGGAACCTAGGCGGCGATTTCTTCGGCCGCCGCCTCTACGACGACACACTCGAAACACTGGAGACGCTACGCTCGCGCGGCTTCCGCCTCGGTTGCGTGACGAACCGTGCGTTCGGGGGTCCAGCGTTCGTGGAGGAGGTAAACCAGCTTGGCCTGACTCCCTACTTCGAGTCGTTCGCCGTTTCGTGCGAAGTTGGCTATATGAAACCGCATAAGATCCTGTTTGAGCACGCGCTTGACGAGTTGCGGGTGACAGGCGAGCAGACGCTGCACGTCGGCGACTCGTTGGTGGCAGATGTTCAGGGCGCCCAGGCCCTCGACATGACCGCCGTATGGCGCATACCGCGAAGGCGCTTCGACGAACCGGATGGCATCATTCCGGATTACACCATCAACCAGCTCCGCGAGCTGCTCGACCTACCGCTCCTTGCCGGAGCCTAGGCAGGCGATCATGCCGGAGCCGCGCAAGCCACGCCGCACGCCCCAGCGGCGTCCAGCAAAGACGTGGGGAGGCCGCTTCAAGGATGCCACGCACCCGCTGGTTGACGCGTATACGAACTCGCTCGCTATGGACCAGCGCCTTTGGCGCGAAGACGTCGCCGTCTCGATCGCCCACGCGCGCATGCTGGGACGACAGCGCATCATCCCGCGTGCAGACGCCACGGCGATCGTTCGCGGACTCGAGGACATCCGCGGGGAGATCGCAAAGGGCAAGTTCCCCTGGCGTGACGAGCTTGAAGATGTGCAC
>JBKKBW010000506.1:0-5055 GCA_046713635.1 Dehalococcoidia bacterium | reverse complement strand
GCCACGTCCTGATGCCAGAGCTGGTCCCCAGTCGCTGCAAGCCCCGCGGCTGACGCATCGCCGCCGGGCGCCGCTCCGGCCCCCGGCGCATCCGCACTGCCGAAGAACGCTGCACCTACGGCAGCGGCGATGGCAATGGCGAGCCAGACGAGGAGCCGGATTCGTGCTGTACGGGCGCGATCCATCGCGTGCGGGGCCATGTGTTACTCCTTCTTATAGGCGCTAGGAACGCAGGACCTGTTCACGTCGATCCTAGAGCCGCGCGAAGTGGCTGTCAAACGCACTGTTTGGCAGCCGTCTCGACTGCCTGCTGCTGGACTAACTACGCTAACGCCGCGATCACGCCTGCGCTGAACTGCAGAACGAGCTGAGCATCGATGGGATCGATGCGGCCATTGGCGTTGGCATCCGCAGCAGGCACGTCGCAAAGGAGCTGCATCAGGCCGGACGAAAACTGGAGCAGCACTGTCGCATCGATCGTATTGACGCGGAAGTCGCAGTTCGCATCGCCGCGCGCAGGGGTGGGTGGCGGCGCGGGCGTCTCGACGGGCGGAGTCGCCGTCGCAGGATCGCCAGCCGGACAGTAGGCGTTGGCGATAGGAGCCGCGCCCGATTTGTCTTCGTAGTACGTGATGCCGTTTCGCGTTAGACCACCGTCGGCGCTCACTGTCCATCCGCAGATCGTCGCCTGCAGAATCCCAGAGCCATTACCGTCCTTGCGTATCTGGAAGTGGATGTGCCGTCCGGTCGCACAGGGTGGCCCGACGCCGCTTCCGTCGCACTTCGTGTAGCAGGACGGGTTACCAAGGTCTGTATCGTATCCGACCTGCGCCCCGATCGTGGCGACGGCTGCTGGAACGTTCGCGAGATGCGTGTAGTAGCTGCTCCAGCCGCCCCCATGATCGATGACCAGACCTGCGGGCTCGGCTGGCTGCGGCGAGCCTCGCATCCGTACCGTGGTCACGGTACCGGGCGCGACGGGCCGGATCGTATGCGCCGTATCGACGAGATCGTCGCAGTTTGGAGCGATCTGTGGCTGGAAGTCCAGCGCGTAATCAGTGTGGAAGCCCTGCGTGTAGCGCCAGCCTTCGTTTCCCGCCCAGGGCCAGCGAAATGCCGGCGCAGCCTCGGCGGTCGACTCGAACGCGTGCTGCGTCACGAACGCCGTAACGGCGATAGCCGCTGTGGCGATTGCTAGTCTTGTCCCTCGCGTCATGTAAGCCTCATGTGGGGCTCGGGCCTACGCTCGCGAATACAGGCTTCTGGAGTATATCGCTGCAAGGGTGCAATTCTGCTCGGTAGCGCTCCACTCAAAGAAGCGTACGAGTCAGCGGCGGCGAACGAACCACACCGCCCGAGCTATGTCAGTGCACTCTATCAAGGACACTACCCTAACTATCGGCGCGGATACGAGCCGCCTGAAGCAGAAGTGCCTCTCTCCCCAAGAGCCGTCGTCTACAGCTCGTCCAGCAGGCCAGCGATGTACTGCAAGATCAGCGCCACGTCGATGGAAGTAATTGTGCCGTCGCCGTCCACATCCGCTGCCTCTTCGCATAGGAGTGCGGAAAAGAATCCCGCGATGAACTGCAGCTCGATCGCGGCATCGATGCTGTCCACGACGCCGTTACAATCAACATCGCCATCGAGCGTTGCTGCTGGTGTGCGCGTCGGGGTGTCCGTCGGCGAGATTGGCGTGTCCGTAGCCTCTGGTGTCGGCGTGTTTGCCGGCGTGTTAGTTGCCGCCGGCGTGTTCGTCGCTGGCACAGTTTGGGTCGGCGTGTTCGTCGGCGGGCTCATCGTGGGTGTGCTTGTCGGCGTTGGCGGTGGTTCCGCGCCGAACAAGATCGCTACTGAGCCTGCGTTATCGATGGTGCCGACAACGTCGTTCGGGATACCGATCGCAAGGTCCTGTTCGCCATCGTTGTTGAAGTCGCCAGCCGTTAGCGCTTCGCCGAAGTGGTCCGGACTCCCTCCCGCGCCGACCAAGACCGGGACGTTGGCCTCACTCCACTGCTGCGCACCCACGTTGCTTAAGCCATCGTCCGTCCCATAGACGACATCTACCTCACCAGCGCCGGGCCAGATCGAGAGGTCTTCCTGCGGGACGCCGATGGCCAGATCGGTCCTCCCGTCGCCGTCGAAGTCACCGGCGCCAAGGGAACTACCGAAGTGATCGTCTCTCTCGGCGGCTGCTCCCGCCACGTCATTCTGGTTGAAGGCCTGCTGTCCCGGACTCGTGATCCCATCTGCCGAGCCATAGCTGACCGTGACCTGCCCGGCCCCCACAACGCCTCCGGAGTCGGCCCCGGGCGCTCTGCCAACCACATTGCCTGGGACGCCTATCGCCAGGTCATCGAATCCATCGGCATCGAAGTCCCCCGTCGCGAGCGCTGCGCCATACTGGGCCTCCGCCTGTGTAAACCCTTCGGGAGGCGGCACCGGCGTGCCGGAGTGCGGTGTTATGTCCTTGAACAGAAACTGGCTGCCGAGCGACTGTAAGCCAGCCGGAGACGACCCGTGTACGATGAAGATCGCTCCCGCGTTGGCGACATCGATGCTCTCGCCGGGTGCGCCGATCGCCAGATCGTCTGCGCCGTCGTTGTCGAAGTCACCAGCGGCCAGCGCTGCGCCTAGGAGATCGCCGGACTCCGCCGAGCCGGGCAGACCAGCACTTTGATAGAACGTGTTAGAGCCAATCGCGCTCAGCCCGCTCTTCGAGCCGTAGAGGACATGGACCACCCCAGCTGCGCCGCCCTCCAGAAGTGTCTCACCAGAAGCGCCTATCGCCAGGTCGGCGAAACCGTCGGCGTTGAAATCACCTTGGGTCAGCGTTTCGCCAAAGCGATCACCCGGCTCGGCGCTCTCACCCACACCAGATGTATCCTGGTCAAACAGTTGAACACCGGCTGCAGTCAGGCCAGCGCCTGATCCATACAGGATTGTTACGGTACCGGCGCTGTCGACCGTATCCTCCTCGAAGAACCCTGCGTCGTCCCGCGTTGCCCCGATCGCCAGATCGGCGAAGCTGTCGTTATTGAAATCAGCCGCCGCCACGGCCTGTCCGAAATTGTCGTTGGTCTCAGTGCTGCCCGGAATGTCCGTGGAGCCTTGGTCCCATTGCTCCTGCCCATCGATGCTGTCTCCACCGCTCGGACCGTAAAGGATGTGGACAGCTCCCGTGGCCACCCGAGTTCCGACCGTCTTACCAGGGATACCGGCCGCTAGATCGTCGCGGCCGTCGTTGTTGAAGTCGCCAGCCGCCACAGACGTGCCGAAGAAGTCCCCGTCCTCCGGATCACCATCGATGCCTTCCGGGGCTAGGTTCCAGAGTGCATTGTTGGCAGTGACGAGCGCGGCCATGCCACCTTGCCCCGCACTCGCTCGCGGGGAGGAGTAGCTACCGATCGTAGTCGCAATGAGAAGCACGCCGATCAGTAGAGCGCCAAGCCACATACGTGCGGACGGTCGCAGCGCGAAGCTAGAGAACATTGCGCCTCCTTACAGCCTACGTGAACCGTAGTTCGGGCCTTAATCGTACGGGCGGTCTGTACACTATGTCAACGAGGCGAGGCTGCACCGCACGATTCCGTTAAGCTTGTTCATCGTGGGCGTGCCCGTACCGGAAACCGCAATCGATCTGTACCGTCAGGCCCTGGCGTTACACGAGCGTGCGGACATCGGCGGCGCGCTTGCCAAGGCGCGCGAGGCGCTCGAGATAGCTCCGGACTACGGCGACGCGCGCCAATACATCGGCTCCACGCTGGTACAGCGACAGCATCGATACGCGGAGGGTCTAGCGGAGCTGGAGCGCGCAAAGGAAGACTCGCCCGACGATCCAGCGCTGTTCTACACGCTTGGCTGGTGCAGTGAGTTCGTCGCGCACCGCGCATCGCGACGGCCCGTCGCGGGCATCGATCCATCGGAGCTGTACGCGAAAGCCGAGCAGTACCTACGCCGCTGTCTCGAACTGAACCCTGAGGGTAAGCTAAGGGACGACGCGGCGGATCTACTTTCATCTATCATCAAGGAGGATGTTCCGTGACGCAGCCCGTGCGTACGGTGCTCTTCGGTCTAGGAGCTATCGGCATCGGCATCGGAAAGGTCGCGGCCGATCGCGACGACATCGTGCTCGTCGGTGCAGTCGATAGCGCGCCGAACGTGGCGGGTACACCTCTGTACGATGTCCTCGGGGTCGACGCCGGAACTCGCTCGAACCCTCCCGTAATCGCCGACGCTGCGCAGGCACTGGCCGCGCTAAAGCCGCAGGTTGTGCTTCACGCGACCGGCTCGTACCTTCCCGACGTGCTGTCCCAACTCAGCGAGTGCGTGCGCGCCGGTGCAAATGTTGTCTCGACGTGCGAAGAGCTGTCCTATCCCTGGCGCCGCCATCCGGAACCAGCGAAGCAGCTCGACGCGGAGGCAAAGGCCAACAACGTCACTATCGTCGGTACAGGCGTGAACCCGGGCTTTGTCATGGACACGCTAGTAGTGGCGCTCAGCGGCGTCTGCAGAGACATCCACCACGCGCGCCTCACGCGCATCGTCGATGTCGCGACTCGACGGATCCAACTCCAACGCAAGGTGGGCGTCGGGCTCACAATCGACGAGTTCGAAGCAAAGGTGGCGACGGGTAGGTTCGGACACGTCGGACTACAAGAGTCATGCTGCCTCGTCGCCGAAGGCCTGGGCTGGCGTCTCGACACGCTCGACGAAACGATAGAGCCGGTCGTAGGAGCCGGCGGCGTTGGCATCGGCATGCGCCAGACAACAACGTGTACGGTCAACGGCCGGACCGTCATCGACGCGCTCGTGCAGATGTCGGCCGGCGCAGAGCGTCCACGCGACGAGATCGAGCTCGATGCGACACCGCCCGTGCACATGACCATCGAGCCCGGCATCATGGGCGACACCGCAACTGCGGCGATCATCGTCAACGCTGTGCCGCGCGTGGCTGCACATGCCTCGGGCCTCGTCACGATGCTCGATCTGCCGCCTGTCTCCGGAAGGGGTATCGTCGCATGCCGACGATCCTCGAACGCTACGAAGAGCTCCACC